>JBIIDU010000128.1:0-6912 GCA_044238165.1 Ferruginibacter sp.
TGTAAGGTCGACAATCCTTTTCATTTTGGGATGTAGCCGGTCGTTCACCTTTACCACTACCGTTCGGCTGTTGCGCAGGTTGGTGATTTTGACCCAGGTGCCGAGTGCCAGCATGTTACAGGCGCAAGTCATTTTCGACTGGCTGAATATTTCACCGCTTGCAGTTTTCCTTCCCTGGAATTTATTGGCATAAAAACTGGCCTGGCCGTAGAGTATTTTTCTGTTACCTGTCTCTTTCTTTAGGGAGGCTGCAGCATCCTGACCATTTGCATCCGGATTGAAAAGCGTCATGCAAAGTAAAAAGACGATGCACGATTTCAGGAAGAGCAAGGCAGCTTGTTTCATATGCTAAATGTAACCAAATTAATCAGTAAAATACTGCTCTCTGAGTCGACGGTCTTCCCCGTAAATGTCTTCATGAAAAATTATTTTGCCTTTCTGCGCTTCACAACTGAAGTAAGAGATGAACAGCGCGATTTTATTGTCGATCAACACTTTGCGGTATTGTTTTTGCCCCAGCCAAAGTTTGAGCGAGTCGGTGGAATAACGCAGGGTGTCGCCGGCTTTCAAATTGATGCTGTCGTTTCGGGCAATGAAGTAGGCAAGGCTGTCCCATTTTTCCACACGGACACATCCGTGGCTAAACGCCCGGGAAGTTCTTTTGAATAGATACCGCTGATTGGTGTCGTGCAAATAAACGGCATACTCGTTGTTGAAATTGAACTTCATTACGCCCAACGCGTTCCGGTCGCCGCTGCTTTGCATGATCTTGTAGGGGATGCCCTTGCTGTATTTGTTCCAGTTTACGCTCGTGGGATCTATGGGTTTCCCGTTCGTTCCGAATAGCTGCAGGCCAAGACGCGAGAGATAGCGGGGATTGTTCTTCAGTTTGGGAAGGTACTGTTTCGTAATGATGCTGTTCGGAACTGTCCAGGTAGGATAAATGACCATATCGGTCAGCTCACTGCTGAGGGTAGGTGTTCGTGTTTCCGGCTTCCCGCAAATGATTTTCGATTCAAGGGCCAGGCTGTCCCTCTCCCAGAGTTGCAGGCGGTAGGCGGGAAGGTTGACCCAGATATGTTTTTCCGGCATTTCGGACGGCAGTTGTTTATAGCGGTCCAGTGTCACGGCAATCATCCGGAAACGTTCCGCATCGGAGGTATTCATGTTTTTGATGAGTGCCGCGTCGATGCTTCCAGTAGGTTTCAACTTATTTGAACGCTGGTATTTTTTTATGGCTTCAGAGAACCGGGCGGAATCGGGCAAATTGTCCAGTTGCTCCAGGCATCGGCTTTCAAAAAGCCGTTGCTTCATGTTGCGGATGAAGTTGAGGGAGTCCTTTTCATCGCTTTTTTTGAACGGATAACGTACATAGGTGTACGATTTACGGTCCATGCTGTCGAGAAACCGGGGCAGGGCCGCTTTCAGGGCAAGGTAGCCTGCATGATGTGGTTCGGCATCTGCGAGGATGGTGGTCAGCTGTCCTTCATTGATGATACGCGTGAGTTGACGAAGCAGAAACAGTTTCTTGGACGGGCCGGCATCATGAACGATGGAGTAATTCATTCTGCCGTAGTGCAAATCGTTGAGCAGGTGTAGTCCTGCATCGGTAAGCAGGATATCGGCCTCGGCCCATTTTCGTCCGTTCGGATCGCCGGAAGAGTCCGCTGCGATTTCCCGGAAGATTCCCTCCAATGCATCCAAATGGTATTGCCGGGGAAAAAGACCGAAACGTTCCGCATTTCTGATGGTTCCAACGAGGCTGTCGGATACGGGCAGCCATTTTTTAGAACGACTCCACACGTTTCCCGATCCGTTGCCCCGGTAAAAACTATCGGTCAGCGAACTGAGAAATAAGGTTGTGCTGTCGTTGAGTCGGCCTTTGTGTTCGAGAATATGCGAAAGAATTTCCCGGTTCGAGCTGCTGGCCTCTGATTCGGTATCAACTGTCTTGATTTTATCCTGATTATCATTACCGTCCGCCCGGGGTGTGCAACCGGAAAGCGCGCTGAACAGAAGGAGGCCGCATACGCCGAGAGGAAAAAGTTTCGGTTTCATGAATGCAGAAGAATCCGTAGGATGATTTGAAAGGGTATCCGGAAAATTTGCTGTAACAAGTTAAACATTTTTTCGCTTCCGGAAAAACCTTTGATTTTTTGTTGGGGGATTCGATGGATTTTCAGTTGAAAATCCGCGGAATCCGCTGTTCCAGCATCATCAGGTCGGTGAGGGTTACGGCGGTCATTGCTTCTGCAATTACGGGTACCCTGAGCGCAATGCAACGGTCGTGCCTGCCGGCAACGATGAGCTGCTCCATTGCTCCCTTTTCCACATTGAATGTCTGCTGGGGTTGGGGGGTGGAAGAAGTGGGTTTTATGGCAATTCGGAAAACAAGTTCGTTGCCCGATGTGATCCCCCCGGTGATGCCACCGCTATGATTGGTTGCTGTTTTCCCGTTGATGTCCTGCAATGCATCGTTGTGTTCGCTGCCCAGCATGCGCGCTGCTGCGAAGCCGGTGCCGAATTCGACGCCTCTGACTGCAGGTATGGCGAAGAGGGCATGGCTGAGCAGCGATTCGGCCGCATCGAAAAAGGGTTCTCCCAGGCCCGGAGGAAGGCCGGTTGCAGTACATGAAACGATTCCTCCAACCGTATCATTTTTTGAAAAGGCTCTCTCCAGCCCCTTGTCGGTGTCTTGTTGTCCCCCTACTTCCGTAACCGATGCGCTAATATTGATTCCGGTAGCGGTAAGTAATTTTTTTGCAACCACACCGGCGGCAACAAGGCTGAGGGTAAGCCTGCCGCTGAAATGTCCGCCCCCCCTGTAATCTTCATTTCCCCCGAATTTTTGATGGGCAACCCAGTCGGCATGACCCGGCCGGGGCAGGGCCCGCTGCTGCGCATAATCTGCACTTCGCGTATCGGTGTTGGAGAAAGTGATGGTGAGGGGCGCTCCTGTGGTTTTTCCGTTGAATACGCCACTGAGGAACGCGGGCACATCGGATTCCGCACGGGCAGTTGTTCCTTTTGCTCCCGGTCTTCTGCGGTCTATATCCGCAATGAAATCCGAGGCGCTCAGTGGCATACCCGCCGGGCAGCCATCAATTGTGATACCGACGCAGGTTCCGTGCGACTCTCCGAAAATGCTTAACCTGAACAATCGGCCGAATGAGTTCATGCTGGTGGAATTTTATTCAAATTTAGCGCCCTATGCGCATAGAGCACATCGGGAACGCTCAATTCTTAGGTTGAACGGACCGGTATTTCGATCTTGATGGGTTCAGGGGGATCGGAGTTTGTCAAGTTGCTCAAAAAATGCGGGGAAAGATTTGTTGACCGCATCTGCCTGTTCAAGTACAACCGGTCCGTTGGCTCTGAGCGCCCCGATAGCCGCCGCCATGGCAATCCGGTGGTCCTGAAAGGAATCTACAGTGACTGCGTTCAGTTCCTGCCTGCCTTCTATGATCATCAGATCATCCTGCAACGTAACGCTTATGCCCATTCTTCCGAGCAAATCGGCTATGGTTTCCTTCCGGTTGCTTTCCTTGTTCCCGAGCCTGCCCGTGCCTTCAATGACACTGGTGCCGTTGCAGCAGGCTGCAAGTACTGCAAGCGGCGGGAATAGGTCCGGGCAGTCGGTGGCATTGAAATGGAACGGATTGAGCCCTGAGCTACCGGTTATACCGCCCACTTTGATATGATTTTCGGTTATCGATAGCGGAACTCCGGTCATCATCAACGCCTGCAAAATTGCCCGGTCTGCCTGTTTGGAAAAAACATCAAGTCCCGTCAGGGTCAGGTGTCCGGATATTGCGGCTCCTGTCAGGAAAAAAGCTGCCGTGCTCCAGTCGCCCTCCACGTTATAACTGGCTTCAGTATTATTCATGTTGTTACCCGGATGCACCACATAAGAGTCGCCGACCGTTTCTTCAATACGGTAGCCGAATCTGGAAAGCACATCAACGGTAAGGTCCACATAGGGTTTGCTGCTTAGGGCCCTGACAGTGATGGTGGTGGGTATTTTGACTGAAGATGCATAGGCAAAGAGAAGCCCCGTGAGATGCTGGGAACTTTCTTCGGCCTGGACGTGCACGGGTATTGGCTGAAGCGGTCCCCTCACGGTTATGGGTAAGCGGCAATTGCTTTCGTCTATGCTTATGCCGATTTCACGGAAAACCGCTGCGGGAAAATGCAGGTTCCGTTTCAGCAAGGTTCCTTCACCGGTGAGTGTGACCGTCCGGCTACAGCGTGCCGCGATGGGTGTAAAAAGCCGGGCACACAGGGCACTTTCTCCACAGTTGATGAGCAGGGGCTCCGCATCGGTTTGTTGCGCAAAAAAGTCAAAATCGCTACGGATGCTGATAGCTCCCGATATGGTTTGTGTGACTACGGCGCCCAGTTGCTGAATGATCTCCAATGCTGCCCGTTCGTCGTTGCTGTCTCCGGCATTCGAAAGAAGGGTGGTTCCCTTATGCAGGAGTGCGGCTGCGCAGGCCCTCTGCATACTGCTTTTTGAAGGTGGGGCCTGCATGCTGCCCCGGATTTTTCCGGGTAAGAGGGTTAGATTCATGGAGTGCTTTGATGGGTTAGCAACAAATGGTTTTGATAAGATCGCTGAGTTGTTGCATTGGAATTTTGATCACATCCGCATCGCCGATGGAACGGAGCAGTACGAACCGGATGGCGTCTCCCGATTTTTTCTTGTCCTTGATGGCGAGCTCCGTAAGTTTTTTGGTATCGGTATCCACGGAAACCGGCAATCCGTATTTTTCCAGTAAGGTTTTTAATGCGCTTTTTTCTGCCGAACTGAATCCGTTTATTTCTTCTGAAATGCCGGCGGCCAGCATCATCCCGATGCTGACGGCATGCCCGTGCGGCAGGTTACAGAGCAATTCTATAGGATGCCCCAGCGTATGGCCAAAGTTCAGCAGATGCCGTTTGCCTGTTCCCTGTTCGTCTTCCGCTACGATGGATGTTTTGATGAGCACATTTCTTTTGACCAGGGCATGCAGCGCTTCCTTATTTTCCCTGAAATCGGAAAGCTGCTTCGATTGCAGTTCCGCAAATAGAGTGGCATCGGCAATGCAGGCATGTTTGATGATTTCAGCGAAACCGCTTTCCCATTCATCAAGAGGCAGGGTGTCGGTCAGCGCATAATCGAAGTGGATGAAATCGGGCTGGTAGATCGTGCCTGCCAGATTTTTGTACTGACCCAGGTCTACCCCGTTTTTTCCGCCGATGGCCGCATCCACCATGGCCAGCAGGGTAGTGGGCACCAGGCCAAAAGCGATGCCCCGCATGTAGATGCTGGCCACGTAACCGGCCAGGTCCGTCACCACACCACCGCCGATTCCCACCAGCAAGGTCTCTTTGTCTGCCCCCATTTCCAGCATTTGTCCGATGATATGGTCGGCCGTGGCCTGCTGTTTGCTCTTTTCGCCCGCCGGTATGGCGATGCAGGGCATCCGGCGGAGACGTTCGGGCAGGTGTTGCGCGACATTCGTGTCGGTCAGCAAGACCTTATTCCGGTGGTCGTTCAGGAATTCCGGTGCATGGATTGAAGCATTGAAATGATAGAGGATTGTTTTTCCGCCGATTTGGACAGTATGGGTCTGCACGGTAGCAGGTGAATATGGTTCGGGCTGTTGCAGGGTGAAGTTTTTTGCGTGGTTAACTGTTCATCATCTTGTTCTGATGGTGGATGCTTTCCATATGCACGGCGTCAAAATAACGTTTGATGAATTCACGGCTGAGTCCCAGCGATCCGGCTTTTTCGAAGGCCCGTTCCAGGATTTCGTTCCAGCGTCCGGGTTGCAGGATGGTGATATCGTTTGCCTGCTTGCAGGTGCCAATCTGGTCGGCCAGACGCATGCGTTCGCCCAACAGGCTCAGGAGTTCATCGTCAATCTGGTTGATTTGTTCCCGGATCATTTCCAGCTCGTCCTTAATGGCGGTTTTGCTGATATTCACTTTGCGCCATTTGAGAACAGCAAGCAATTCCTGAAGGGCTTCAGGCGTAATCTGCTGCTGTGCATCGCTCCAGGCATTATCCGGATCGATGTGGCTTTCCAGCATCAGGCCGTCAAAATCAAGGTCGATACTTTTCTGTGCAATTTTTCCAAGCAGGATTCTGTTTCCACAGATATGAGAGGGGTCGCAGAGCAGCAGCAGCTCAGGATATCTTCTTTTCATCTCTATGGGCAGATGCCAAAGCGGCGCATTGCGGTATTCGCTCTGGCCATATTGGGTAAAGCCCCTGTGGATGAGTCCAATCTCCCGGATTCCCGCTTTGCGTATACGTTCCACAGCACCTGTCCAAAGTTCAAGGTCGGGACTGGTGGGGTTTTTGATAAGTACGGGCACATCAGTGCCTTTCAGCGCGTCGGCGATTTCCTGCACACTGAAAGGGTTTGCGGTTGTACGTGCTCCGATCCACAAAATATCGGTCTGCGCAGCCATTGCGGCTTCCACATGGGCGGCACTCGCCACTTCTGTGGTGAAGGGAAGCCCCGACTCTTTTCTGGCTTGTTGGAGCCACATCAATCCTGCTGCTCCCACCCCTTCGAAAAGTCCGGGTTTGGTGCGGGGTTTCCAAATGCCTGCCCGCAGCAGATGCACACGGCCGGTTGCAGCAAGCCGCGTCGCTGTTTCAATAACCTGTTCCTCTGTTTCAGCGCTGCAGGGGCCGCTGATGATAAGCGGGGATCGGTTGGAAGTATTCCGGGAAAGATTGATAGGGTTCAGGGTATCTGTGGTCATGAGTTTCCTGCTTCAGTGATGGGGTATTTTCGGAAGAGTTGACTGGACGGTGTCCCACTCAGGGTCAAAATTACGCGGGGCGGTTCAAAATTTTAATTGATGTGGAAGAGAAATAACCGGGCAAACGCCATTTGAACGGCAAATTCTCCTGTT
>JBIIDU010000148.1:0-5825 GCA_044238165.1 Ferruginibacter sp.
TAAAGCAGGGCTTCGGGATGCTGTTCCATGATTTCGCGGATGGCGAACAAGGCCGCGTCCACCATGATGATTTTCTCTTTACCGCCAGGGCTTCGTTCCCCTTTCTCCTCGGTGACCGGTGTGGGCACAAATACAAAGCTTTCCACACTGTCGGGGTGGGGCTCCGGAGCCGCGCAGGCCCGTTCAAAATCGGCCTGCACCTTTTTTCGTGCCTCTGCAGCTACGGTATCCAGTTCATCTGCCGATATGCCGTGGCTCAGCAAAAGTTCACGGAGTTTGTTGCAGGGGTCACGCTGTGTATCTTTTTCCAGGTCCTGCGGACTGCGGTAAAATTCTTTCCGTACACCGCTGGTATGATGTCCCAGCAGGGGCACTTTGGCATGCAGGAGGCAGGGCTGCCGGTGTTGGCGCACCATTTCCATCACCCATTCCATGGTGAGGTAGGCATCTTCGAAATTGCTGCCGTCGATGGTGATGCGTTCAATTCCCTTGAATCCCTTGATGAACTCATATGCATTGACTGTTCGGGCTTCCGCGGCAGTAACACTGATGCCCCATTCGTTGTCCTGAACCAGATAAACGATGGGCAACTGGTGCAGTGCGGCAAACTGGAATGCCTCGCTCACTTCTCCTTCGGTTACCGACGCATCGCCGAGTGAACACAAAACGACAGGTTTCTCGCCAGATGTATTTCCCTTCATCAGCTCCAGCTTTTCGCGATACGCTAAACCCTGTGCAATGCCTGTGGTGGGAATGGCCTGCATGCCGGTGGCGCTGCTCTGGTGGATGATGGTGGGCCTGCCCGGTCCGCGGAAATTCGGATGCGCATAGTATTCGCGGCCGCCGGTGAACATATCGTCGCCCTTGGCCAGCAGTTGCAGCATGAGTTCATAGGGGCTGAATCCCAGACCCAGCAGCAAGCTCTCATCGCGGTAATAGGGGCTTACGAAATCACCTGCCTGAAGATGGAAGGCAGCGGCAAGCTGGATGGCTTCGTGGCCGCGGGAGGTGGAATGCACGTACTTGCATACCGAACGGTTCTGCTCATACACTGTGGCCATGGCTCCCGCCGTACACATCAGCTTATATGCCCGCTGCAAGGTGTGGATATTCACCATGGCTCAAAAGTAACGCATTAATTTTTTTGAAGGCGGAAATGCCGTTTTGTACCGGGGTGGCAGGAAAATTTTTTGTAGCAGTGGACGGCAGGAGCATCAGAGTTTATATGCTCCGGAAAACGAAGGTGGAAGAGGATCTGACGAAATTATTTGACCTCCATTTTCAGCAGCATCTCATCTCCAATGAATGCTTCCAGTTCGTCGCCCACCACACATTCGCCCACACCCGCCGGTGTGCCGGTGAAAATAAGGTCGCCGATGTTGAGGGAAAAGAAACCCGACACATGTTCGATGATCTTGTCGAAACTGAAGAGCATCTGTGAAGAGTTGGCCTTTTGCACCTGCTCCTTGTTTTTGAGCAGGCTGAAGGCGATATTTTTCTTATCGAAAGCCGGGGTGATATCGATGAAACGGCCTACAGCGGCGGAGTTGTCGAATGCCTTGGCTTTTTCCCAAGGCAGTCCGTTCTTGCGGAGCTCTTCCTGCAGGTCGCGGGCGGTGAAATCGATGCCTACCGTTATGCCGTTGTAGTAATTGGGTGCGTGCCTTTCCTGGATATATTTACCGTTTTTGGAAATCCGGAGCACCAGTTCGCACTCGTAGTGCAGTTCGTTTGTGAATTCCGGATAATAGAAGGGGGTATGGCTTTGAAGCAAAGCGCTTTTCGGCTTCATGAAGATTACCGGCTCTGACGGAATCTCGTTACCCAACTCAAGTGCATGTTCCGCATAATTGCGCCCAACACAGATTATTTTCATCTTTATTGTTATTTAAAGGGAGCCGGAATTTGTGGCGAATATATAAAAATCGCGGTAATCAAAAAATTTGAACGTCTGATCCAGATATATACAAAATATATCTACTTTATGTTCACCTCATTCATAACCCTTTCGATGCCGATAAAGGGTATTTTTTCGATTACTTCAACGCATCTGCCGATATTTAATTGCACTGCGGGCAATTCGGAGGGCAGCCAGGTACCTAGAACGAATTCGGCCTGCCGGCCTCTCGGATAATCACCGCCTGCCCCGAAGCGGAGCCGCGGATAGGCGTCGGTTCCCAGGGTGGCTTCTATATCCTTCAGTCCGTTGTGGCCGCCCGAAGAGCCCGATTTCCGCAGGCGCAACTTGCCCGGCGGCAGGGCGATGTCGTCGAGGATGGTCAGGCTGTTTTCGGCCGGGATATGTTCCTTTTTCAGCCAGTAATTCACTGCTTTGCCGCTCAGATTCATGAAGGTGGTGGGCCGGATGCAGATGAACTGCACCCCTTTGATTTTTACGCGGGCCACATCGGCAAGTCGGTCGGGTGCGAAACTGCCGCCCGTTTTTTCCACAAATGCCGTTACCACATCAAAACCGATGTTGTGCCTTGTTCCCGTGTATTCGGCACCGGGATTCCCTAATCCAGTGATGAGCATTTTTTTTACATTCAAATCCGGCATTTGCTGTTTTTGGAATTCTAATTTAGCGCAAATATGGCCAATTAACCGTTACGTGTTCATACGAGCTATTTCGAACGATTGTTTTTCCTCAAAGAAAACCCGTAACTTTTACCGGCCATCTTTTTTCCTAAGGCCATTGCGGTTGGCATCACAGGTATATTCTGGAAACTCATTTGTCCGATTCCGGTGCAGCGTATGCTTTATTTTGTCCTAACTTTATCTTTCCCATTTCCGCCCCGGCATCCGGCAAGCCTGGCCTCTTGCCCCAACTGAAGTTGCTTTCGCGGTATGGGCTAGTTCAAATTCTCTTTTATGCACAAATTTCTTATTGTCGACGACCACCAGGTGGTGCGCAGGGGCGTCAAAGACATTTTGAACGCCCAGTTTTCTCCTCGTGAGGTGGATGAAGCCTCCAACGGTGTTTCCGCAATGCAGAAAGTGGAGGCGGGGCCTTATGACCTGATCATCATGGACATCCAGATGCCTGATACCGACACGCTGAACCTGGTGGAAAAAATTCTGTCGCTGCGCCCCGGCACCCGGATCCTCATGTTTTCCATGGGAACCGAGTACGTATATGCCAAGCGCTTTCTCAAGGCCGGAGCCCGGGGTTTTGTTCCCAAAGACGCTGAAGTGGAGGAAATTGTCAAGGCAATCCGGCAGGTACTGAACAACAAGCGCTATGTGAGCGACGGACTGGCAGGAGTGCTGGCCAACGAATCGCTCACGGGGGTATCCGACAATCCGTTCAACAAACTGTCGGCACGTGAATTCGAAATCGCTACCCTGTTGCTTGCCGGCAATACCATCAGCGGCATCGCCAAATCCATCAACCTCAAAGTGTCCACCATCGGCACGCATAAGACCCGGCTGTTCGAAAAACTGGGCGTGACCAACCTGCTTCAGTTGAAGGAACTTGCTACTACGTATCAGATCTGAGCGCCGGAAGCCCCAGCACATCCTGCATGGTATAGATGCCTTTTCGGTTCACCAGGAATTCAGCCGCAAGCACGGCGCCGGAGGCGAAACCCTGCCGGTTGTGCGCGGTATGGGTGATGGATATATCGTCTATGGAAGAATGATAGTTTACGGTATGTGTGCCCGGGGCAGGGTCTTCCCGCACACTTTCAATGTACAGGTCGGCAGGATCTCCCGACCGCTTTCCCGACCAGGTTTTTTTGTTTTTCAGCATGTACAGCAGCGTTTCGGCCAGGGTGATGGCGGTACCGCTGGGTGCATCTTTCTTGTCGGTATGGTGCACTTCGCGCAGGGCGGGGTCATAGTCCGGGTACCGGCTCATCAATAAGGCAAGCATCCGGTTGATTTCAAAAAAAAGATTGACGCCGATGCTGAAATTGCTGGCGTAGATGAAACTGCCGTTGAGCCGGGTACAACGCGCGTGGATTTCCTCCATTTCCTGCAGCCAGCCCGTGCTGCCGCTTACCACCGGTTTGCCGGCATCCATACAAATCCTGATGTTGTCGGCCGCACGTTCGGGCCCGGTGAATTCAATGGCCACGTCACATGAATCCAGCGCCGCTTCTGTGAGCAGTTCGCGGTTGTTCCGTTGCACCACAAGTCCCACCGAATGGCCTTTGGCCAGCAAGGCCGTTTCGATGGCCCTGCCCATTTTTCCGTATCCGATCAGTGCTGCCCGCATAACCGCTATTTGGGGTAAATGTACACCAGAAATCCACTTTTGCCCTTATGCTCCCCTTACTCCGCTTTTTTGTGCTACTTTCCCTCTACAAACTGCTGCTGAAACATGGGAGATACACTGCAAATCAAAAAGAAGCCGGAAAAATATGATGCCGTCATTGTGGGATCCGGAGCCGGCGGAGGTATGGCCGCCTATGTGCTGGCCAGTGCAGGGCTCAAAGTATGTATGCTGGAGGCCGGTGCCGATTTCGATCCGGCCCTGCATTCGGCGCAGATGAAGAATCCCTGGGAGTCACCGCGCCGCGGCGCTTCCACCCGCTTCAGGCCTTTCGGTGATTTCGATGCCTGCTACTGGGGCTGGGAAATAGACGGTGAACCCTTTACCCACGTCCCCGGCGACAAATGGGAATGGTGGCGGGCGCGCATGGTCGGCGGACGCACCAATCACTGGGGAAGGATATCCCTTCGCTTCGGCCCCGATGATTTCAAACGGCACAGCATCGACGGGTTGGGCGACGACTGGCCCATCGGGTACGAGGATGTGAAACCTTTTTACGACAAGATCGACAAACTGATTGGTGTATTCGGCACCAACGAGGGTCTGCGCAACGACCCCGACGGTATTTTTCTGCCTCCGCCCAAACCCCGGCTGCACGAACTCTTTGTACGCGATGCGGCAAAGCGTTCAGGCGTTCCCGTTATACCGTCGCGCCTCTCCATACTCACCAAAGCCATCAATAAGGAGCGGGGTGCCTGCTTTTATTGCGGGCAATGCAACCGGGGCTGCACCGTTTACGGCGATTTTTCCTCCTCGTCGGTGCTCATCAAACCGGCTTTGGCAACAGGCAACCTCACCCTCATCACCCATGCCATGGCCCGGGAAGTGACGGTGAATGAAGAGGGCCTCGCTTCAGGGGTTTCCTATGTAGATACGAAAGGGCTTCAGGAATACCATGTAAGCGGCCGTGTGGTGATTCTGGCCGCCAGTGCCTGTGAAAGCGCGCGGCTGATGCTCAACTCCAGATCTGCCAAACATCCCAACGGAATCGGCAACAGCAGCAATGTGGTGGGCAAATACCTGCACGATTCCACCGGAGCAGCCATGGGCGGAATCCTGCCGCAACTCTTCGGGCGCAAGCGTTACAACGAGGACGGGGTAGGGGGCATGCACGTTTATTCACCCTGGTGGGGAAACAACAGGCAACTCGATTTTCCGCGCGGCTACCATATCGAATACTGGGGCGGCATGCAACAGCCTTCCTATGGATTCGGGGAAGGCATCGAGGGCCTAAACGGAAAATTTCCGGTGAACGGGAAAACCAAGCCTGCCGGGGGATACGGCGCATCGCTCAAGGAAGACTACCGTTATTTCTACGGCGCCGGCGTGGGCATGGCCGGCAGGGGCGAAAGCATCGCGCTGCCTACCAACTACTGCGAAATAGATCCCAAAGTAGTGGACAAGTTCGGCATTCCGGTGCTGCGCTTCAACACCCGCTATACCGAACACGAAATCCGCCAGGCAAAGCATATGAAGGAAACCTTCCGTGAAATCATGCACAAGATGGGGGCGGTAATCACCTGGGGCGACAACGATGGCCCTGAAAACG
>JBIIDU010000129.1:0-6835 GCA_044238165.1 Ferruginibacter sp.
TCAAATTCTTCTTTCCCCGATGAAGGAACTCAAAAGCTTCCTTCGACACTCAATGTGCTCACCATTCTTACCATCATTGGCAGCATTATGACCATTTTGCAGGGTATCTGGGGGTATTTCACCGCTCAGAAAAATTATGATGATTTGCTGAAAGCGCAGTCGCAAATGAACGAGGCTCCCGAGTTTGTCAAAAAAATGATGGGACCTGAAATGCTGGAGTTGACAAGAAAATCGCTTGAATTAAAACTTCCCATCCTGCTGATGGCCCTCGGCGGAGGCGCGCTTTGCCTGTATGGTGCTCTGCAGATGCGTAAACTTAAGAAGGACGGTTATACCATCTGGCTGGCGGGTGAACTCCTGCCCGTGATTGGCGGTTTCATTCTGCTCGGAGGCGGCGCCATGACCGGATGGATTGCAGCCATCTCCTTGATTTTTCCAATGATCTTCGTTATTCTCTATACCCTGCAGCGCAAGCATCTTGTGAATTGAGGGTTCCTTTTCATGCCGTCTGTTCACGGATCATCCGCTGCACGCGTTCTTCCCATTTTTCGGAGGAAAGCTGATTGCGGTTGAGTCCGTCGGCCATGATCGGGAAACAGAAGGGTGTAATCTTTTCGGGGAAGGTGATACGGATATCGCTTTCCCCGATTCTTTTATAGGCTTCGCGCAGGCGCAATTCTTCCATCTGCTGGCTGAACACTTCCGCATAGGCCTGTTTGAGCAGGATGTTGTCCGGATCGTATTCGCTGAAAACATTGAACAGCAGTCCCGCATTGCTTTGCAGATGGCGTGCTTTCATTTTTTCACCGGGCATTCCCTGAAAGATCAGTCCGCCGATGACCGCGATGTCGCGGAATTTCCGCCGGGCCATTTCCGTGGCGTTCACACTGCGTTGCATATCGGTGAACAGGTTTTCGGTTGAAAACAGTTCGCGCACATTGCTATCGTCCAGCGGAACGGGCCGGTCGCTCAGTAGCTCAAAGCCGTAATCGTTCATGGCAATGGAAAAAGTGATGGGCAGCATCCGGCTGATTCGGTAGGCAAGGATGGCGGCCATGGCCTCATGCACCAGCCGACCTTCGAAGGGATATACATACACATGATGCCCCTGCTTTGTTTCGATGTGTTCAACCAGCAATTCATGCGCACGGGGAACAACCGAAAGGCGCTGCTGCAGGTCGAGGAGCGGCATCAGCCACTTCATTTCGTCGTGTGCTTCCGCTGCATTTTGCCGGTTCAGGATTTGACGAAGTAATTGCCCGAGATTGGCGGAGAGCGACATACGTCCGCCAATCCAGCTTGGAATCAGCGTCTTGGATGAGGATGATTTTTTCACAAGCACCGTCATGTCGCGAATGCCTACCAGTTCCAGGTTCCTTCCGGCCAGCGTGAACACATCGCCCTCTTTCAGTTTGCTGATGAAATACTCTTCGATGCTGCCCAGGTATCCGCCCGAAGCGAATTTTACTTTCAGCATGGCGTCGCTCACAATCGTGCCGATATGCATGCGGTGCCGCATGGCGGTTTTTCTTGAACGGATCACATAACGGCCGTCTATGTGTTCCACTTTTTTATACTCGTCGTATTCACGCAGGCTTTTTCCTCCCTCCGTGATGAACAAGATCAATTCGTTCCATTCCTCCCTGGTGATGGCGGAAAAGCAATAGGTATTCCGGATTTCGCGGAACAGCGCCTCCTGTTCAAACCCGTCGGAAACGGCGAGGGTGCACAGGTACTGTATGAGCACATCGAAGCAGAGCAGCAGCGGAATCTTGCTTTCCATCTGTTTTTCGGCGACTGCGTCTTTCAATGCGGCTGCTTCCACCAGTTCCAGCGCATGGGTGGGCAGAAAGTAAAGTTTGCTCACGGCATCGGGCTGGTGTCCGCTGCGCCCGGCCCTTTGCAGAAAGCGGGCGATGCCTTTGGGCGAGCCCACCTGGATCACCGCATCCACCGGTCTGAAATCGACGCCCAGATCGAGGCTGGCAGTACAGACCACGGCTTTCAGCCTTCCGGTATGCAGGTTTTCCTCCACCCAGTTGCGCAGTTCCCTTTCAATGCTGCCGTGGTGCAGTGCGATGGCCCCTGCCAGATCGGGCGCTTCATCGAGCAGTGCCTGATACCAGCGTTCGCTCATGCCCCGGGTATTGATGAACACCAGGGTGCTGCCGTGCTCGCGGATGATGGCAGCGGCTTTATGCACCAGTTTCAGTCCCAGGTGCCCCGCCCATGGGTAGCGTTCCATTTCATCGGGATATACGGAACTGATCTTTATTGCCTTACTGATATCGGCCTTGATGAGTTTGCCCACGGGGCGTGCGCCATAACACGCAAGCGGTGAAAGCAGCACTTCAGCCGCTTCTTCCAGATTGCCGATGGTGGCTGATATGCCCCAGAGGCTCACCGCCCGGTCTTGTGCCGCACAAATTCCGATTATCCGCGATAGTGCGAGTTCGGTCTGCACGCCCCGTTTGCTGCCCAGCAGTTCGTGCCATTCATCCACGGCTATGGTGTTCAGCGATGCAAAATGTGCCGGATAGTTTTTTTGGGCAAGCAGCAGATGCAGGCTCTCGGGTGTGATGATCAGTACTTCGGGAAGCCGTTGCTGTTGTCGCCGGCGTTCGGTTGCCGGGGTGTCGCCGTTGCGGATGGCTGTTTGCCATGGCAGTCCCAGCGCCGCTATGACCTCCTCCATGGCCCGGGCGATATCGCGGGCCAGTGCGCGCAGGGGTGTAATCCAGAGCAGTTGAAGTCCATTGTTCCGCAGGGTGTTGTAATCATGCGGATGCGCATCGATATAACGAATCAGGGCCCCGATGAATACCGCATAGGTTTTGCCGCATCCGGTGGGTGCATTGACGAGACCGCTTTCACCACGGGCAATGTGCGCCCAGGTTTCCGACTGAAAAGCGAAGGGGCGGATAGTCCGGGAGGCCATCCATGCTGCAATCAGTTGCTCTGCCTTGGAAGGGCTGCTGTTCAGTGCGGACAAGAGGCAGGAGGATTGGTGTTATTGTTTTACGATGTATTCAATGCCGTTGATTTCCTGCTGCTGGAAACCTGATTTAAGAGCGCCCGCCATGCGGCTGTCGAAAGAGGGGAAGTAGCTAAAACCGTAGGGGCCCACCTGCCTGATTTTGCCGCGGAAGGCTTTGTCTTCGAACGAAGTGTAATACTCGATACGAGTATTGCCGGCCGATTGCAGTCTGCCCTGCAGGGCTTCATTGTCGAAACTACCGAAGTAATTGAGTTGCAGGTTTCCCGCCCGCTGGATTTTTCCACGAAGCGCTGCATCTTCAAAGGCGAGGTAGTAGGTGATGCTATTGGGGCCAATACTTTTCACTTTTCCGGCGAGCAGTTCGTTTTCATCGGCCGTGTAGTAGGTAATGGCGCTGGCGCCGAGATAGCGTACTTTCCCGCGTAGGGCCGGATTGCTGTTTTCAGGATAATAATCTACCCTTCCCATATACTGGTTCAGTTTACCCGGAAAATAGTACATGCTGCCTTTCGGGTATTCCGGGCCCCACTCGGTAAGCTGGCCCTCGGTGCTGATCTGTATATAGGTGCTGTTTTCAGCAAGAAAACAGATCACTGCCGTCTTGCTGTTTTGGGAAAGGATGATCCGGCTTGCTTTCTGTGCGCTGAGGGCCAACGGAAAACAGCAGGCGAGGAGGAAGATGAATTTTTTCATTTCGTTTTTCGTTTGCGGCAACGGTTATCAATTCCAGGTTGCTGCCCTCAGGCAATTTAATCAAAATATGCCTGTTAAAATTCAGGTTCCTGCGGCGTTGCCTGAATGCTCGCCTTCCGTTCTTTTCTTTTTTACGCATTCCGGTTCTGTTTCAGGGAGCAGCAGCCGTTGACATTCAATGTACTACTTCATTTTGTTTCCTGATCGCATAAATGAGTAGTTCCGAGAAAAAAATTATTAATTTCGGTCACCAAATATTGTTCAGCCATGAAAAATTTCCGGCTCATTGCCCTACTCGCGGTGGTTATGCTTTTCTCCTGTAAGAAGAATTCCGATGACAACGACCGGTCCAACGTACAGGTGATCAATGCCTCTGTGAATTCGGGGGCTATTGACGTGATGACACCTACCTATCCGCTGGCCCAGAATGTAGCTTATGGATTTTCGTCGGGCTATCAGAACGTGCCCTCCGGCATGAACCTGAATGCGACGGTGAACATTACCGGAAATCCTACCGTATGGGCATCGGGAGGCATCAATCTTACAAGTGGCCAGAACTATACCATCATCGCCTCCGATTATGTGAATGCGATGAAAGTGGGCATCTTACTCGACGACCTAACTCCGCCACCGGCGGGACAGTCCAAAATACGGTTCTTCCACCTGAGCAAGACAACTCCACCGGTGGACATCCAGATTGGAAGTACCACCGTATTCACCCAACGTTCTTTCAATGATTATCTGAGCAATTCCCAGTTAGGCAATTTCACCAACCTCACCGTGCCCGGTGGAGTGCCTGTGAATATTTCCGCCTATGTATACGGTGCCGGAGGCCTGCTGTACACCCTTCCCTCGGTGACTTTCCAGCCCGGGAAAATTTACACTCTTGCGCTGATCGGTGAACTGGGAGGAACGGGAAATTCCGACCTGCGTTGTGTGCTGGTTTATAACTAAGCCGAAAACAGTAGCCCGATCCTTACCAGGCGCGGGATATTGCGCCGTTCAATATTTTCATCATGTACAGATGTTTGTTCTCGTAATAGTCGGGCGAGGTGTTTCCCTGCCGGAGATAGACGGGGCGGATATTGAAATCGGTGAACACTGAAAAGGTATTGTCGTTCAGGTGTTTCATGAAATCGGACGGATGTTGTGAAAAAATGCCTGCAAAATATCGGATGCATTCGTAACCCTTGAACGCCATGTCGGTAGGCTTCCCTTTCATTTTTCGGGCATAGCTGTTGGCCAGTATCCTGCTTTGGTAGTCGGTTTTCGGATTATAATAAGGTGTGGTGAAGTAAATGGGGAAATCTTCCAGATCGGCCTTGCGTTGCAGCGAACGGAAGCCATCCCAGTTGGGCATACCGATCAGTTTCATCGGATAACGTTCTGAAAGGTCGTAACATACCGACGACAGGCCGGAAGCGAATTTCTCGTCCAGTGACCCGCCGATGATGACGGCGTTCCTGTTGCTGTCGAGAAAGCCTGCAAGATGTTCCGAGGAGAAATTGCTGTCGATGGTAATGGTTTTGATGTTGAGCAAAGGGCTGCCGTCCTGTTCGTTGATGCTTTTGAAGCATGCGGCGATCTTGTCTTCCTGAGCGCCAGGTTTGCGGCAAAGAAAAATCCTGTCGGTGCCATGGTTGGAAAGCACATAGCTGAAGATGGATTCGCAGTGGGCCCGGATGGTGGAGTTGAGAATCACTACATAGGGGTTGCGTGTGATGCCGCCATCGTTGGGATAACTTGCCGAGATGAAGGGAATTTTGCGGTTTAGCGCCAGATCTGCCAGTGCCTTGAAGTCGTTGTCTTTCACCGCCCCGATCAGCAGGTCGAGCCGTTCGATTTTCTTGTCCTGTATCAATTGTGTCAAAGGGGCTGTGAATGATTTTGTGTCATAAACCGTGGCCTCGATGCGCATTCCCTCAATATCAAGTGAATCAAGTGCGATGATGGCGCCATTCACGAAGTCGGCACCCGGCATCATAAACCTCGGCATAGCCTCTTTGTAGCGGAACTTACCGGAGGGACCGAAGACGGAGTCCAGATAGAGCGGAGCAAAAATGCCGACGCGGTAGGTTTTTAGTTGCGGTACAGAATCGGTCGGGCTTTGCGCCTGAAGCAAAAGGGAGCCGTAAAAAAATCCGGCAAGGAACAGAACTGATATTTTTGTTATGGATCGCATGGATACCCTGATTTCCTGAATTTGAATGATTATTCCCACTCAATGGTGGCCGGTGGTTTGCTGCTGATGTCGTACACCACCCGGTTGATGCCTTTCACCGAATTGATGATGCGGTTGGAAACCAGCGACAAAAATTCGGGAGGCAGGTGCGCCCAGTCCGCCGTCATACCGTCCACACTGGTCACCGCCCGCAGGGCAAGCGTGAATTCATAGGTGCGCTCATCGCCCATCACCCCTACGCTTCTTACCGGAAGCAAAATGGCACCGGCCTGCCATACCTTCCCGTAAAAACCTTCTTCTTTCAACGCCGAAACGAACAGTGCATCTGCTTCCTGCAATAATCGTACCTTTTCCGCATCCACATCGCCAAGGATACGGATACCCAGTCCGGGACCGGGGAAGGGATGCCGGAAAATCAATTCCCGGGGAATGCCGAGTTCCAGTCCCACCTTTCTCACTTCGTCTTTGAACAGTTGCCGGATGGGCTCCACCAGTTCCAGCTTCATGGTTTCGGGCAGGCCGCCCACGTTGTGGTGTGACTTGATGGTGGCCGAGGGGCCGTGAACGGAAGCCGATTCAATCACATCGGGGTAGATGGTTCCCTGGCCCAGAAAACCGATTCCGTCGAGGCTGTGTGCTTCCTGTTCGAAAACCTCTATGAACCCGCGTCCAATAATTTTTCTTTTCGTTTCGGGGTCGGTAACTCCTTTCAGGCGTGCATAGAAAAAATCACGTGCATCTACTCCTTTTACATGCAGGCCCAGTTTGCCGTACATATCAAGCACCTGGCTGAACTCATCTTTACGCAGCAGGCCGTTGTCGACAAATATGCCCGACAATCTGTCGCCGATGGCACGGTGGATGAGGGTGGCTGCCACGGTGCTGTCGACTCCTCCGCTCAGGGCCATGATGACTTTCTCATCGCCCACCTGCTTCCTTATTTTGCCAACGATTTCCGTGAT
>JBIIDU010000130.1:0-6811 GCA_044238165.1 Ferruginibacter sp.
GGGAGCAAACCTCTCTAACCTTTGCTTGTCTGAATCAGGATTCACAGGATTTTAGGATTGTTGGATTTTATTCTCGCTGATAAAAGCTGCCTATCGGAATCGCAGACCCGAGATGCCGGTTGACCGAAGGGAAATACTTTGCGGCTTGCCTAAATTGCTAGTGCGCCTTTGCGTGAAACAACATTTTGCCGCATCGGATAGTTCGTGAGCCCCGAACCTCGAAGGCAAATGACTTAGTAACGCTTGGCACACGAGCGGATTCGTGCGCCAGGTGGAAAAAAAACGACCCAAAAAAGAAAAGCCCCCGGAAACGGAGGCTTTTTATACAATCATCTAAAATAGTGTTTATTGGGGTCTGAGCACCTGGTCAATTTTATGAATAACACCGTTGACACAATGCAAATCTGGAGCCACCACATTCGAGGGCGTAGTATTGACAAGTCCTTTTACCGTAGCCGCTGTAACAACCGAAATGCCGGGCACCGGACTGGCGAAGGTGGCCTGAACCACCACACCCGGATGAATGGACACGGCCGAATTGAGCAGGGTTTTCACTGAAGTAGCCGTAGTAGGAAGATTGACGGAGAAAACCCGAAGACCGGGAGGCGCATAGGTTCCACCCTGCGAGCTGATTACATGATAAGCAACAATGCCCTTAGCAAGGGTAGGTGTGATTACCGCAGAAAGCGCACCGCCTACTCCAGGAATACTTGCGGGATTCGACAACAACGTAGAACCGAATGTGGTCACCAAGGTTGTTGCAGTAGCCTGAGCAACCGCGGCCGGAAATCCCTGACCAATCAACGCCTGGGTGATGGCTGCAGTAAGGAAGGCACTCATCGCATTGTCGTTGGGTGCAAATACGGTCAGGTTGGATCCGATGGCGGCAGGGTTGACCGCAGTGTTCAAAGCATCCTGCAAACGGCTTCCGGCGGCTACACCACTGTCGGCCCTGTTGATGGCGGCTTTCAGGTAGGTAAGGTCGCTTTCGGCATTGATTTTGGCCCAGAGGTCCTGGCTGGGTGGCATCACAATGCGGAATACCTTATGCACCATACCGTTCACGGCGGCAATATTGGTGCCGGTGATGGGCACATTGTTCACCCATGCACCTGTACCCGGACGAACGCTGGGAAATGTGGTCAGGCGGAGCAGCGCACTTACCGATGGTGCAGGATTCAGGATAGTGGGATACTGGAAATTGGGGAACCCTGTAGAGATGGACGAAGCCGGAATCACCTGAGGAACCACATGATAGGAAATGATCCCATTGGCCTCGGCGGCGGTGAGCACATTGTTGATGTAGAATTCCGGTGTTACCCCGGGCGGAAGAATTGGGGTCAGTGATGCCGTAATGGCCGCATTGTCCGGAGCAAACACAGTGTAGCGCTTGGTAGGATCCGCAAGGGGTGCCATAAGGCCCGCTTTGTTCACAACAGCTTTCAGCAGCGAAAAATTAGGATCGTCGAGGAGGTTGGCCAGTGTGGGCGAAGTGGCCTGCACAGGTTGGGCAATCGGCGTAGGGTCCAGCTCCAACTTGTTGCAGGCGGAGAGCGACATCAGCGCCACTGCGACGAAGATGACCGAGGCGGTGAATGTGGTTTTTATTTTCATAACAGAACTTTTTGAATTAGCCGTTGAAGACTTGATTAATAAATGTTGTATCCGAAGCTCACATAATACAGGCCGCCGACAACCGCATTACCCACACCGTTGGTGTAGTATTCGTTGAGCAGGTTGTTAGCGCCGATTTTGAAAATGGATTTTGCAGAGGGAATCTTGTAGCTGAACTGCGCGTCGACGGTATGGATGGCATTGACATTGCCATTGGTGAAATCGCTCTCGTAGAAAAACGCATCCTGCCAGCGCCAGGAGGCCGAAAAGCCCATACGGCTCTTGTGACCGAACGCCGAATTTCCGAAGGTGAAATTGGCCCGGTAAGGCGGTGTGCTGAAATAGGTTTTGAAATTGGCCGGCACATCGGTGAGGTTGTCGGACGATACATTGGCTGCAATGAAGTAGCCTCTATTCAGTCGGTAATCGAGGCTAAGCCCCCAGCCCCAGGTTTTCACTTTGGAAGTGGTATTTACCGGAATCGAATAGATTTTTCCGACAGTGGCGGGAGAAGTACCATTGGCGATGGCGGTAATCACATCGCCAATATTGCCGCTGTTGGGTTGGATGAGCAGACGACGGGTAAGGAAGTTGCTGTACTGACCATAATATCCGTACACATCCACCATGAGGCGGTTGTTGAAGTGCAGACCTTTATAGCCCAGTTCGAACGAATTGACCGATTCGGGCTTGAAGGTTTCCGGACGATAGGTGGTCATCAGTGCAGGATTGCTTTCCAGATAATAGGTATTTGTATTCAACCCTTTGTCGGTAAGGAAGAAGGTATTGCCGCCGAGCAAGCGGGTGTTGCCGCCCACATCCAGGTCGATCCACTGCTGCTGTGTGGTGGGGAAGCGGTAGGCCGACTGATAGCTCAGACGAATATTGTTATTCTCTTTCACCTTGACAAGTGCCGTCACCCTGGGTGTGAAGCGTCCCTCGAAATTCTGGTTCTTATCGTAACGACCGCTGACAGTAAGTTTCAGTTTGTCATCGAGCAGACGGCGTGTGGCCTGGATGTAGGCGCCCCATTCGTTGATGCCGATGGGTCCGTTGCGGTCGGCAAAGAGGGTACCCTGACTGTTCAATACATATTTCTTCCAGTTGCCGCCAATCAACACATCAGCCACTTTGGCCGTGTATTCGGAAAGGTTGTACTGCCCTTCAATCTGGTAGAGGTTGGTACGGTCCACGAAAAGACCACCTCCCTTGCTGATGGGTATGGAACGCAGTGAATCGAACAATTGTTTGAACCGGGGGGAAGCGGCATCGGGCCTTCCAACATCAGCAGCATTCCTTGCTGTGGTTTGGGCGTTGAAGTCGGTGAGTCCGTTGAGCCGGGCCGCAAGGTAGGCCTGGGAGTAGGTAGCGAACCAGCCGGTTTGTCCGCCGCTGGGCTTCCAGGCTTCGTTGATCAGGCGGGTGGTTACTGTTGCATTGAAACTCTGACCGGCATTTTCCTGGGTGGTATAGGCCCTCAGGTACCAGTTTTTGTGGTTCAATTCAACCTTGTATTGTCCCATATCAAGGTTCAGCAGGCTGTAGCGGTCGCTACCCGTGTATACGGTAGTGCCGCGGCCCCAGAAACCGGCAACAACCGCTTCAATGGCGGGGGTGATTTTATAATGCAGGGCTCCCGAGAGTTTGAGGTTTTGTGTATTAGGGTTCACCACCTGGTTTTCGTCATAACCGGTGCGCGACACATTGATGGGATTCCCGCCGTTGAGGGTATCAATAAAATTTTTGAGGAAGGGGGCTGCGGAAGCTGCAATCGGATTCAGCACATTGGCACGGATATCGGCCGTTGTTTCGTCCCCATAGACATTCACCCCGTCATAATTCGGATCGGTGGCGCGGTCGCCATCCTTGATGAATCCGTTGGGGCCGGTGCGTGCATAATTCCGTTTGTCGTATCCAAGCCACTCCTTGGCGGTGATGTATTCCGCGCCCAGTTTGAAGGCGAATTTGTCATTGACCTTGTGCGCGAAACGAAGGGCCACATTGGTATAGCCGGACGCATCACGGAAACGGTGACCCACATTCATCACGCCCTGCTTGACCTGGGCGGAAAGCCCCTGATATTTGAACGGATTCTTGCTGTTGATGATAATGGTGCCGTTCATACCACCGGGGCCGTACAGGGCGGAGGATGCGCCGGGCAACAGCTCAATGCTTTCCACATCCAGTTCCGAAAGACCCACAAAACCGCCCACGGAGAAATTGAGACCGGGAGCCTGGTTATCCATTCCGTCCACAATCTGATTGAGCCGGGTGTTTCCGCTTCCAGCGAAACCCCGGGTGGTAGGTGTTTTAAATGTGAGTGAGGATGTAGTCACATCCACGCCCTTCAGGTTGGCCATCATATCATAGTAAGAAGCAGCGGCTGAATTGCGGATGCCGGCGGCGCTGATCCGCTCGATGGAAACAGGCGACTCCATGATACGTTGTGCATAGCGGGAGGCCGATACCACCACTTCCTGGCCCAGTGCACTGGAAGGCTTCATTTTGATGCCTACCGGGGAGGCGTCTCTCACCACAATCTCCTGCATTTCATAGCCGACAGAACTAACCAGCAGGGTTGCTGGCAGGGAGGGAACGTTCAGCCGGAAATTACCGTTACCGTCGGTAAAAGTACCTTCGCCGGAACCCTTGACCATTACCGAAACGGCGGAAACTTTTTCGGCCGTGGAGGCATTTTCAATTTTGCCGGTAATCAGTGTTTTCTGAGCAATGGCAATTTGGGAGAATACGCATGCCATTAACAGCGCCAAAAGGCGGCTCATTGTTTTTCTCATAATTTTTTATCGTTTTGGATACTATAAAAATAGGGATTGTGGCCTATCCGTTCAAATTTTTTACAAACAGGCTGTTGATATGTTAACTTTAGCTTCATACCGGCTTTGTAATATTGCGGCACTTCAAACAATGCAACCCTTCCAGTTCAAACAGCAAACCGCTTTTTATTCCGGGAAAGTCCGGGACGTTTACACCATTGACGACAGATGGCTGGTGATGCTGACCAGCAACCGTATTTCTGCATTCGACGTCATATTGCCCCGCAGCATACCCTTCAAGGGGCAGGTGCTGAACCAGCTGGCCGCGCATATGCTGCGTGCTACTTCGGACGTATGTCCGAACTGGCTGCTGGCCACTCCGGCACCACAGGTTTCAATAGGGAGAAAATGTGAACCCTTCAAACTGGAAATGGTCATTCGCGGCAACCTGACAGGCCATGCCTGGCGTACCTACCGAAGCGGACAGCGCTCGCTTTGCGGCATTCCGCTTCCTGAAGGCATGAAGGAAAATGATTTTTTTCCGGAGCCCATCATCACGCCCAGCACGAAGGCGGCCGAGGGCCATGACAGGGACATCAGCCGCGATGAAATTCTTTCCTTAGGGCTCGCTACGGAACAGGAGCTGCTGCAACTGGAAGCCTATACACGGAAGCTGTTCGAACGGGGAAGGACTTTGGCTGCCGAGCGTGGGCTCATACTGGCCGATACCAAATACGAATTCGGGAAGTGGAACGATACGATTTTGTTGATGGATGAGATCCACACACCCGACTCCTCAAGATATTTTTATGCCGAAGGCTTTGAAGAACGGCAAGGCCGGGGCGAAAAACAGGAACAGCTCAGCAAGGAGTTTGTGCGGGAATGGCTGATGGGGAAAGGGTTTATGGGGAAAGAAGGACAGACTCCGCCTGAAATGAGCGATGAACTGGTTGAAAGCATCAGCAGGAGGTATATCCGGCTCTATGAAAAAATAACCGGCCTGCCTTTTCGCGGTGAAACTTGGAGCGAAGGGGCGGTGCTGCAAAGCGTATCGGATTGCCTGGAAGGGATGCACCGCAAGAAATAAACGCCTCGCTTTTTTCGTGTGCGTAAGACCGCTGTATTTTCTATTGCCGGTCATCTACAATCGCCCACTCCGCCAATTCCATACATTTGCCTATGGACATCTGGTCAACAATCTCCCGGGCCGACCAAGCGCTCTTCTCGCTCATCAACTACGAAGGGCACAGCGGCTATCTCGACTGGCTGATGCTCTTGCTGCGTGAACCCTATGCCTGGGTGCCGCTCTATCTCTTCCTGATGGTGCTGGTTTACCGGCAAAACCCCTCGGCCCTGCTGCCTTTTTTCACCGCCAGCCTGCTTACGGTAGCCGTGACTGATTATACCAGCGCCTCCATCATCAAACCCTTTGTGGCCCGCCTGAGGCCCTGCTATACCGCCGGCTTGCAGGAACATATTTATGTACTCACCGGCTGCGGCGGCAAATATTCCTTTCCCTCCACACATGCCAGCAACCATTTCGGGCTGGCTACCTGCTGGTACGGCTTCATGCGCATGACCCGCAACCTGCGCTGGAACTGGGTCTGGATCTGGGCATTAGCGGTAGGATATGCGCAGATTTATGTAGGGAAGCATTTTCCGCTCGACATTGCAGCAGGCGCCCTGCTGGGGGTGGCCACCGGAACCTGGACCACACTCGTATTCAAAGGATGGTTTTTGAAATCGGCATCCCGATAAACCCTAATCGCAAATGTCCCTCAACCCTTCATACTCCGTACGCTCAGTTGAGCCTTATTGGTTTCCGGTTTTCCTGCTGGCGGCCATCGGCATCAACCTGAGCGGATGCTTCAACGAACTGATGGAGCCCGATGCGGCGCTGTATGCCATTCTGGCCAAAAACATCGCACAGGGCAACGACTGGGTGAACCTCTATGCCGACGGCGGCGACTGGCTCGACAAGCCCCATTTCCCTTTCTGGATGGCGGCCATCAGTTTCAAACTCTTCGGCATCAGCGCATTCAGTTATCGCCTGCCCTCCCTCCTCTTCTGGCTGCTGGGTGTCCGCTATGTGTATTGCCTGGCCCGTGACCTCTTCAATACGGAAACAGCGCGCTTCGCCGTGCTGATTTTTTGCAGCGCCTTGCACCTGTATCTGGCCACTTTCGACGTACGGGCCGAAGCCATGCTCACCACACTCATTGCAGCGGCATCCTACCACCTGATGCGGTGCATGGAACGCCCCGCTGTTGCAGACATCCTGGCCACCGCCCTATTCGCAGCCGCCGCCTTGATGACCAAGGGCCTCTTCGTGCTGATCAGCATCGGAGGCGGACTGGTCCTATACTGGATAATAACCGCGCAATGGAAAAGATTCCTTGAACTGCGTTGGTGGTTGATTCTTG
>JBIIDU010000131.1:0-6779 GCA_044238165.1 Ferruginibacter sp.
CATGTACTGGTATCCGTACGTGAGGTCAAGCAGGTTAACCTGGTTGCCGGAGGAAATGAAATAATTCGGATTGTAGGGTTCTTTCAGCAGGGAATCGGTAACGGCGATGTGGTTGAAACTGATGCTTAAGGAATGGACGTTCCGGATGTCTTTCCGCAACGTGAAACCGGCATTTGCAAAATAGCTGGTGCGGGCGAATTCGTTGTTGTTGAAGAACAGGGCCCTGTTGAACGTATCAGTTTTGTAAATGAAGGTCTTGTTGTACACCAGCCCTCCGCCCAAAACCATGCCTCTGGTCAGTTTTTTATCGATATAGGGATTGGCGTAGGAAAAGGAGAGTTGCCGGGTGAAACCGGTTAGCGCAACAATGCGTAACTGGTCCCTGCGTCCGGTAAGGTTAAAATGGTTGAATTTGATTCCATAAATCAGGCGGCTCAGGTCGGCATCGTATAGCTTTATCCACTCGTTGATGTTCCGGTCAACCAGTTGCAGCACCGGAACCGGAAAGACGTACCACCTTTCGCGGAGCAGCACCAGCACGGTTATTTTATTCTGTCCGCTGGCGGTCACTTCAAACTTTACTTCGTTGAAGAGGTTGGTATTGTACACCTGCTGGCGGGCAAGCTGTACTTCCCCGTTGAGCACACCCAGCGCAATCGTATCGCCTTCGTTGAAATGGATCTCTCTTCTGATGATGTGTTCCCTGGTTTTTTTCGCTCCGGCGATGATGATGCGCTCCACTACGATCTTCCTTGTTGAATCTCCGGAATCGAATCCTTTGGGCAACGCGTTGCCGGTATGGGTGTCGGTATTTTGTGCCGTAAGTAAGGAGTTCAGCGCAAAGGTCAGCAGAAGATGGATGATGAGTAGTCGCATGTGGATCCGCGTCTGAAGTGCAGGCCTTGCAGCGGCGTAAAATTAGGCATTCTTCCTCATAAGCATCCGGTGTTGCACTGTGTAAGGTTGTGCCGGCTCAGATGCCGAGGTAGTTCATGAGGTGGCGGTAGTTGCTGTGGATTTCGTTTTCGAATTTCTCGTCGCCGAAAAAATAGATCACATCATATTCGTACCGTTCGAAGGCGTCTACAATGGAGGCGATTTCTTTCTTGCTCAGGTGCAGGGTTATGGTGAGCAGTCCCGTTTCAGGCTGAACGGTGGTGTTGAGATGCAGTATGGTGGCATTGTTGCTTTCCACAATGCGGCTGATTTCTGAAATGGAAAATTGGTTGCGTTCGATTTCCATGACGATGATGCCTCCGATTTCATTTGCTCCTGCGAAAGCGCCGAGTGTCCGCATCAGGTCGCTCGCGGTGATGGAGCCTACGAATTCCCGTTGTTCGGTCACCACGGGTATGATGCTGGTTTCGGCCGCATTGCTGATGTTGACGGCATTGAGAAAATGTTCGTTCTCCTTTACCGCAACCGGCCTGAAACAGTGCTGCAGCGCCTGCAGGGTGATGGAGGTGTTTTCGGTATCGAGCAGGTCTTCTTCACTGATCAGTCCCAGATAGGTTTCATCGGCTACTACAGGAAGATGGGTGGCTTTGTAATCCTGAAGCAACTGAAGGGCTTTTGCAGCGGTATCCTGCAGTTTCAGCCTTGGTATATTGTTGTTGATGATTTCAGTGGCCAGCATGGTTCAGGTTGGGCTGTTGAAGAATACGGTTGGTCCGTTCTGTTTCCGTTAAGACCACGAAGCAGGTTATTTCGTTGCAGCAGTGTTGATAAATTTTGCCAGGAATGAATCCAGGATTTTGTTGAATTCCAGGGGCACTTCCATCATGGGCGCATGGCCGCATTTGTCAATAAAGTGTAACTCGCTGTTGGGGAGCAGTTTGTGGAATTCCTGTGCAACAAAGGGAGGCGTCACATTGTCGTTGTTCCCCCAGATCAGGCATACGGGTTGTTTGATCTCCTTGAGCTCTTCGCCCAGGTTGTTGCGGATGGCGCTTTTGGCCAACGCGATGATTTTGATGACTTTGAGCCGGTTATTGGTGATTTCAAAAACCTCGTTCACCAACTCTTCCGAGGCCATTGCCGGGTCGTAGAAAGTGAATTCGGTTTTTTTCCGGATATATTCCCTGTCGCCCCGCTTGGGGTAGGTGTCGCCCATGGCGTTTTCGAACAGGCCGGAACTTCCGGTAAGGGTGAGTGAGCGAATCCGGTCGGGATTTTTGAGTACGTGCACCAGAGCCACATGTCCGCCCAGTGAATTGCCCAGCAGGTGGATCTGTTCGTATTTACGGTGTTCGATGAACTTGTGGACATATTTCTGCAGTCCGCCTACCGAAGTGTGGAGCAGGTCGAGGTCGAGCAGGGGAAGCATCGGCACTACCACTTTGTGGGTTTTGCTGAAGTGGCCGATCAGGTCTTTGAAATTGCTCAGCGCGCCAAACAATCCGTGCAACAGCATCAGCACCTGTCCTTCACCTTCCTCGATGAATTTGAATTTGCCGTCCTCTTTTATTTCGTAACTCATGCTGTTTGGTAGTGTTGCCGCCGTTGTGGCGGTATCTGCCGCTAAAATAAGCAATCACCAATTAATATGCTGCAAGAAAGACGCGTGGCCTCTCAGGGTTTTTTACCCTCCGCAACCCCTTCAAAAAAGGTTTCCAGTTCGCCATAGCTGCTTTTAAGAAAAGGCAGCAATTTGCCCATTTGGTTCATCATGCGCGGGGTCCAGGGCTTGATGTAAGGATAGGTTGCCGATTTTCCGAGCGTGGCATCGCTCAACACTCTTGTCTGAGCGCCAAAAAAAAGAACAAAACTGAACGCGGTGGTGTAAAGTACGCCAAAGAGCAGCATCCCTGCAATTTGGTTGACCCACCCCAGCATCACCAGTTTAATGCTTTTTTCAATCATACGGGCCAGTAACCTTACCAGCAGGGCTGCTATCAGGAAAGTCACCAGAAAAGAGAGCGAAGGCAACAGAGGGCCCGGAACCGCAACCTGCTCGCTGATATACCTGCCTGTGAGCGCGGAGCATTTGAATGCCGCCGCCAATCCGATGATCAGCCCGATGAACGAAAAAAGGGATACGATTAGCCCCTTCCGGTAGCCTTTGTAAAGCCCCAGGGCAAGTGTAAGTAGGAAGAGCAGGTCAATCACCATAAGAAATGGTCATTCTTTCGTTAACCTGCCAGAAGTGTTTTTACCAGCTGGCTGATGATTTTTCCGTCGGCTTGCCCGGCCAGTTGCTTTGTGGCCAAGGCCATCACTTTGCCCATATCGGCAGCAGAAGCCGCTCCGGTATCGGCAATGATTTGCCGCAAGGCGTTCCGGATTTCATCCTCGCTCAACTGGGCCGGCAGGAATTTTTCGATCACGGCCATCTCTTCCCGCTCCTTCTCCGCCAGGTCGTTTCGCCCCTGCTGTTCAAAAATCGCCAGGGCGTCTTTACGCTGCTTCATCATTTTCTGAAGAAACTTCTGCTCGGTGGCCTCATCGATTTCGCCGCCGGCGCCGGGGTCGGTCTTGGCCTTGATGATTTCGGCCTTGATAGCCCGGAGCGCCCTGAGCACTCCTTCGTTTTTCGCTTTCATGGCTTCCTTCATTTCGGCCATGATTTTTGTTTCCAGACTCATATATTTCCGGTTGAAAAATTATTTTACCTGTTGCCTGCTTCCTTTGTTTGCAGGGCCCTGAACTTGTCGATGAAATTGCGGGCAAAACGTTTCATATCTTCCGTCAGTTCCTGTTGGTGGGTGGCCCTGCCGAATGTGTCGGCCATGGTCATCAGCATCTGATGGTAAAAGTCGGCCATTTCGTCCACCATCATGTTTTTGGTCCACAGGTCGATGCGCATAGCGGTCTTGTCTTCCCCGTCCCAGAAAGCAAGACACATGGCTTTGGCCTTGTTCACCGATTCGGCCCGGCTGTCGCTCGCCGTCCAGTTGATCTGTTCGGGAATTTTTTCGGGGTCCAGCAGCACGTCGATTTTTATGGTGGATTGCGTCATGGTTTCTGGTTCATTACGTCTCGGGTAAAGATAACATATTTTATTGCCGGGATGTTTAAACCCTTGCGGTATCCAATAGCTGCCAGAGTTCCTGCGTGGTTCTTGCCGGATCCACAGGGTCCGCGAACCTGATGCCGGCTTCAATCAGGCTGTTGCGGAACGCTTCGTCTTTGAAAATCCGCATCATTTTTTGGGCGATGTCCGCCGGTACGTCGGCACGAAACGTATCTACGGCACCGGGAAACTGTTCTGTCACTCCCGGCAGCTCGCTGAACAGCACCGGAACACGCAGTTGCAGGGCAAGAACGATTTCCTGCAGGCAATAGGTTGCAGTGGCTGCGGAAATCCAGGCATAGGCGGCATGAATGACTGACTGGCGGGTCGTTGCATCTGCTCCGGCAATAATCCGCAGTTCGTCCTTGAAATGATAATTATCCAGTTTCCGCTTCAGCGCTTCATCCGGCTTGTCGAGCAGGAGCACCAGCAGCATGTTGCTTTTTTGCCTTGTTTTGAAAAGGGTGAAGGCTTTGAGCAGGTTGATGAGGTTATGCTGCTCCCCTGTACCGCAGCTGTACACAAAGTATTCCTTGCCATCGGTATAGGTTTGCCGCGTCTGTTCCTTGTCAAAAAAGCTCTTGTTGCCGGACAAAGAGTATCCGGGCCAGGGAAGATTATGAAAGTTGCTGATGGGGGCCTTGACGGTTGATTCGAGATAAGCTTTTGTTTCGGGCCAGAAGCCGATGATGCCCCCGGCTTTTTTGAGCAGAAAGGGAAGTCGTTTCTGCATCGAGTTGCGGTAAGATGGGTTGAGCGCATGCAACATCGGTGCGTTTGCAAAGGGCAGCACCGCATATTGCCTGATGCGGCATCCGGAAAGCGGTATGCCATCGGTATGGAGCACACAATCGGGATTCAGCCGATGCAGCATTTGTTTCAGCCGGAATTCATACCAGCGCGTGGACCGCGAGAATGTTGCGGGTCCAATCACAATGCGGGTGATGTTTGAAGTATCGGTATTTCCTTTTCCGGATTCACCGGAGAAAAAAAGGAAGCGGTCGTCGGGCCTCATAGCCGCCAGTTGCAGGCATAGTGATTCCATCATACGGGCGGTTTCGTCATCCCCGGAACGGGCCATTAGGTTGATTGCTACAAGCATTGTGGCAAAATTAACTGAAATGAGCCCGGCCTATTGCAGTATTGGATTGAAGCAACTTAGGAAGGACAATTATTTCATATAGTGATCCCTCCATAAGAATTAATTTTACTGCTCTTTTCAAAATACAATGAACAAGCCCCTGCTAATTTACTGCTACGATGCTTACTGCGGCTGGTGTTATGGATTTTCTCCGGTGATGCAGGAGCTGGAACGCCGCCTTCGGGGCAGGGTTCAAATAGAAGTAGTCAGTGGCGGCATGCTGCGTGGCGATACGGTCATGCCCATCGCTTCCATCGCTCCTTTCATTGCCGGATCTTACCGGAAGGTGGAAGAAGCCACCGGCATCCGCTTTGGCGAAGAGTTTCTTTGGCATATACGAAATCCCGATCTGAGCGACTGGACAATGGATTCGACCTTACCTGCCGTGGCCCTCTGCGTGTTCCGCGAATATTTTCCGGAACAACAGGTTGCTTTCGCCACCGCCCTGCAGCATTGCCTGTATGCCGAGGGTCGTGACCTCTGTGATATAGAGGCCTATCGCGAACTGTTGCTGCGACTTGGCATTCCTCCGGAACAGTTTTTTGAAAAAATGAATACGGAACGCTACCGCCTCCTTGCCGAAGAGGAATTCCTCCTTTGCCGCAGGTTGAAAGTGTCGGGATTTCCGGCTGTTTTCCTCCAAGAAAGCGAACAGAAAGTTTATCAGCTTTGCTGCGGATATACCCCTTATGAAACATTGGCCGGGCAATTGGAAGCGGCATTGAAGCGCCTGGCTGAAGAAACGGGAAATCCTTAACCATTTTCCGTTGCCGGAATCCAGAATAAAACCAGGTTATGACCAAAGAAACCGCCACCAAACTCTTTGAAGAAAAGCAGGTCCGTTCGGTTTGGGATGCTGAACAGGAGAAATGGTTTATTTCCATTGTGGATGTGGTGGCCGTGCTGACGGAAAGCCCCAATCCAAGAAAATATTGGAGTGTCTTAAAAACCAGATTAAGGGCAGAAGGAAGCCAGTTGACTACAATTTGTAGTCAACTGAAACTGCAGTCCTCTGATGGTAAATTTTACCTGACCGATGTAGCCGACACCGAACAGATTTTCCGCCTCATTCAATCCATTCCCTCGCCCAAGGCGGAACCTTTCAAACTCTGGCTGGCCCGGGTGGCTGCCGAGCGATTGGATGAAATGCAGGACCCGGAATTGAGCATAGACAGGGCCCTGGAGCAATACCTGAAACTGGGGTATTCGGAAAAATGGATCAACCAACGTTTGAAGAGTATTGAGATCCGCAAAGAACTCACCGATGAATGGAAGAAGCGCGGATTGGAGGAAGGGCCCCAGTTTGCCGTTCTTACCGACATCATCACCAAGGCCTGGAGTGAAAAAACCACCAAAGAATACAAGATGTTGAAAGGGTTGAAGAAAGAGAATCTGCGGGACAACATGACCAATACCGAACTCATTTTGAGCATGCTCGCTGAAGCGTCCACAAAAGATATTTCGGCCGCCACTCACCCCAAAGATTTTGAAGAAAGCAAACAGGTGGCAAAACAAGGTGGAAACGTGGCCAAAGTGGCCCGGTTGGAGTTGGAGGCCAAAACAGGCAAAAAGGTGGTATCATCGTTAAATGCCCGGGACGCATTGAAGGCATTATCCGGAAACAGA
>JBIIDU010000132.1:0-6773 GCA_044238165.1 Ferruginibacter sp.
GTACGCTTCTCCGGTATCGCTGCATTCTCACCCAATAGTACCTTCATCTATTCAGGCAGCGGGACTTCCCAGCAAGTTGCGGGACTGACCTATGGGAATCTCGAATTCAGGGGTCCTGCTTCCAAGATTTTACCGTCGGTAGTCACTGTAATGGGCCGGTACCGTGTAAGTGGCGCCCTTCCCAATGTTTCGGCCAATAGCAATACGTTCATCTATGCCGGAAGTTCCGATCAGGAAATTCTTAACGGGAACTATTATAATCTGACCATAACCGGCAACCGAAGCGGAGGGCAGATTCGGCTGGGCCTGATCAGCACACCCAATACCATCGATATTGCCAATGTGTACAATGTGAGCGGCCTGTCGAACTATACTGTAAGGAACGATTACAATACGGTCAATTTCAGTTCCCCTGTCACACAAACCATTCCAGGGTTTCGATATAATATCGTTACCAATATAAGCAGCCCTACTAACGCGAAGAGGATACTCGATCCGCAGGGTTCTGTCAACCCGGCGAACGTGATTGAATGCATTTCCATCAGTTTTAACGGCCGGACTTTTAATACATCCATGACCAATGTTGATCTGACAGGATCCAAGATAAAGTTAATGTGCAGCGGAACTGCCTCTCTCATCGTACAAAGCGGTTGGTTCAATGATCTGGAGATTGCCGGAAATGCAAATGGGTTTACACTCGATTTTGAAAACTTTGCCGATATTATTTTTCTGGGAAATTTCCAGGTAACAGCTACGAATTTCAAAACCGGAAACAATACTTTCCGCTTTTATTTCGGGGGAACAAATAATATTACCGTTCCTGCTTTCAGGACCAATGTTGCAACCAACACTCCGGCGTTTCGTTACAGCGAGGTAAATCTGAAAGTTGTCAACAGGCTGGTTACCCTGGGCGGTGGTGGCACGGATACCATCTTCATCCGAAGAGGCCTTAATCTTTATTGGGATGGATCTACAGCCCCTGCCATGGCGCCGGGCAATGGTTTCGCCGTTGCGGGAAGTACGATAGATTTTTCTCTTGGGACATCTTCGCCAACTATTCCTGTACTTCCGCCTTCTTCCGGTACCGCTAATTACAACAATATTGTCGTTTCCGGCGGAACCCGTCAGCTAGGGGGTAATATGACCCTTAGCGGCAACCTGAGCATTTTGGGCAGAGATGGCGCTCCCGCTACTTTTAATGTGGGCAATGGTGGTTCAAGCCGGCTATTGACCATAGGAGGGAATCTGATTCTTCAGGGTACCTCAGCCACTTCCTCCTTGACCGGCCAGCTTGATATGAATGTCGGTTCCGGTTCTGCTACCATCAATCTGGCCGGTAATCTGAACATAAGCGGCTTCAGTCAAATTACTTCCGGTGTTGCGGCAGCAAATGGACTTATTGTTTTCAATGGTGCCGCCCAACAATATGCCAACACGTCGGCTTTCAAAAATGGCAATATCAATTACACCGTTGGCAACGGAACCAATCCTACACGCCTTGCACTCAACAACAGCCTCGAACTGGCCCGGTCTTCCACCGCTGCTTTACAAGGCAGGCTTACAGTTAACAACAACGCAACGCTCGACTGCGGAACCGCCAATATCAATATCGGTTCCGGCTCCTCAGGCAATGCGGTATTCAATCTGAACAGCGGTTCCTGGCTGATTACCGCGAATACCGGGGGTATCGAAGGTGCCGCCATCAGCAACAATACCGGCACCATACTGAATACCGCAACAATCTTGAAGAATTACAATGCCGGTGCCAGCTACCAGTTCAACGGGGCCACCACAACGCCCTTCCCTTCGGTTATCGCCACCCTGCAGCACCTCAGCTTGGGCGCACCGGTCACACTGAACAAGGCAATAACAGCAACGGGTACCCTGAATCTGGGCAACAGCATCCTCACCCAGAATGGGAATAATCTGCAGTTCTCGGGACTTGCCGATACTACCGGCAGCATAGCGGCAGATGCTGCTTCCGCCATCTCCATTGCCGGTACTTCAGGCACAGTAGGCAGACTTCTTTTTGCGCCAGGATTCCAGACCACCGGTCAGCTCAATATCAACCGGCCGGTTACAGTGGCTTTGAACAGTGACCTTCTCGTTTCCAGAACTTCACAATCAGGCGACTTCATTACCGGCGATGCCTCTTCCGTTTTGGATATCAACGGGAACGCACTCACAATAAATGGTACTATTTCCGGGCCGGGATCATTCAGCGGCTCATCTACTTCCAACCTCACGCTCGGCGGATTGGGTACTATCGGGAGCCTGCGCTTTGCCACCGGAAAGGGTATTTTGAAAAATCTCACGCTGAACAACAGCGCACAAGCTACCCTGGTGACCCCACTCGATATTGCCGCCGGTGTTTCCCCAGGTAATGAAGGCAGCCTGACCATAACCGGAACCGCGAGGCTCAATACAGGCGGCCTGCTCACCATCAAGTCGGATGCAAACGGCACTGCCCGAATCGCTCAGGGCGACGCTGGCGGCGGATATGTTATCGGGGATGTTACCGTTGAACGCTATATTCCTGCCAGTTCACGCAGAGGTTGGCGCCTGCTGGGAGTTCCCACCTACGGACAAACCATCCGCCAGGCCTGGATGGAAAATCAGCCCGCCGGAGTCAACGGTGTGCCTGGTTTTGGAACACTGATCACCTCCAATGACCCTAACTGGTCGGCTCTGGGTTTTGATTATAATACGCCCGGCAATTCAATGCTTGCCTATAACCCGGCCACCAATGGCTGGGTGGGTATCAGCAATACCAGTCTGCCCATATCGGCAGCCGGTACTAACCGAGCCTATATGCTGTTCATCCGTGGCGACCGGGCTTCCACAGTCACAGGAGGTACACCGGCAAGCGTCACCACATTAAGAACCAAGGGAACGGTTTTCCAGGGCAATCAACCGGCGGTTCCTGTTACAGCTCCCGGCAGTTTCGCCATGATCGGCAATAACTACCCTTGCGCCATCGATTTCACGTCTGTCATTGATGCCAATGTCAACCAGGAATTCCGTGTGTGGGATCCCAAACTGATGGGCGCCACCGGGCTGGGTGCATACCAGACTTTCTCCGCTACCACAGGCTGGAGGCCGGTACCGGGCGGTGGCAGCTATCCCGTTGGTGTATCCAATACGTTTATCCAGTCGGGGCAGGCTTTTGCAGTTTATTCAACTGCGGGCAACGGAAATGTGACCCTTCGCGAAAATGCGAAAGTCAGCGGCAGCCAGCCGGTATTCCGTCCGTTTGGCAATCCGCCCGCGAGCCTGAGGGCAAATCTCTTCGCCATGGCTTCAGGTTCTCCTGTTCTTGCCGATGGCAATATTGTTGTACTGGATGATGCGTATTCTGATGATGTTGACAATAAAGATGCCGTCAAACTGACCAATTCCGGTGAGAATTTCGGAATCGTAAGGCAGCAGAAAATGCTTACTATCGACGCACGCAAGCCCTTGCAGCAATTCGATACCGTATATTATGACATACGCCGGTTACGTCAGCAGGCTTACCGCTTTGTTTTTACTCCCGAACAACTCAGCGGAATCACCGAAGCTTTTCTGGAAGACAGTTATCTGAATCAATCAACTCCGATCTCCCTTTTGGGCGAAACCCAGGTCAATTTTTCAATTAATGCTGATTCGGCATCCTTCAATGCCCGCCGATTCAGGGTGGTGTTCCGAAATGCTGCCATATTGCCCGTCCGTTTCACAGCAATCAACGTTACCGCTCAATCCTCGGGCACTCGTTTGCTGAACTGGCAGGTGGCCGGTGAAAACGGAATCCGGGACTATGTGGTGGAACGCTCTTCAAATGGCCGAGACTTCGCACCTGTGATGCGTGTGATTGCATCGGGCCGGTCCGGATATCAGTGGACTGATGCGGCTTCTCTGAGTGGGAATCTGTACTACCGTATAAAAGCGCTGGGTGTGTCCGGTGATATTTTTTACAGTCCTGTTGTGAATATGAATGTCAGGACTGAAAACGGCAGTTACTCCATCACGCCCAACCCGTCTTCGGGAAATCAGATTGGCCTGAAACTGCAAGGCGTAAGGCCCGGTATCTATCAGGCACAAGTCTTCAACGCCGAAGGGCAGGTGGTGCATCGTCAGTTGCTGGTATTTGCGGGCGGTAATTCCACTCAGTCCATCGTTCCGGCCACTGAACTCAACGCTGGCAACTATCATATGGAGTTGCTTGAATCCGGTAAAAAGGTTGTTTCTCTTTCCTTTGTCGTTTACCGTTGACCTTTGCAGATTGCGCATTCACGGTAAGCCAATTCTTTTCCTGATAGCTTCTTGCTGATGATTCCAGCTGTCATTGAATGATTTTCAACGAATCCCCGAATAGTTGGCAAACACTATTTGATATTTTGCCCGCGATTGAATAAATTTGCCCACATTACACACAAATCAGCAAATTATTTATGCGTCAGATTGCATTCAGGGAAGCGCTCCGGGAAGCCATGCAGGAAGAGATGAGGAGAGACGAGCGGGTTTTTTTGATGGGCGAAGAAGTAGCTGAATACAACGGCGCGTATAAGGTAAGCCAGGGCATGCTCGATGAGTTCGGGCCGAAGCGGGTGATCGATACCCCGATTGCCGAGTTGGGTTTTGCTGCTATCGCCGTGGGAGCCGCTCAGAACGGTCTGCGGCCTATTGTCGAATTTATGACATGGAACTTTGCCGTGCTGGCTCTGGACCAGATTCTGAATACCGCATCGAAAATGCTGGCGATGAGCGGGGGGCAGGTAGGCTGCCCCATCGTGTTCCGCGGCCCCAACGGGAGCGCAGGCCAGCTGGGTGCACAGCATTCCACCGCTTTTGAAGCGCTTTACGCCAATATTCCCGGAATAAAAGTCGTTTCGGTAAGCAATCCTTACGACGCAAAAGGCCTGTTGAAAAGCGCTATACGCGATGATGATCCGGTGGTATTCATGGAAAGCGAGCTTATGTATGGCGAAAAGTGGGACGTGCCTGAAGAGGAATATCTGCTGCCTATCGGAAAATCCTTCATAAAGCGTGCAGGTTCCGACGTGACCATCGTTTCCTTCAACAAGATGATGAAAGTGGCGCTTGGAGCCGCAGAAGAATTGGCCAAGGAAGGTATACAGGCCGAAGTGATTGACATTGCTACCATCCGGCCCCTCGACTGGCAGACCATTCTTACCAGCGTCCAAAAAACAAACCGGCTGGTCATAGTCGAAGAACAATGGCCTTTCGCCTCCGTTTCCTCTGAAATCACCTACCGCATACAGAAAGAGGGATTCGATTATCTTGATGCACCGATCCGTCGCATCACTTCCGCCGATGCCCCCATGCATTATGCTCCCAACCTGGTGGCGGCTTATCTGCCGGATGTGACCCGCACGGTCAAATTGGTCAAGGAAGTCATGTATGTCAAAAAGTGATCGGGTAACTAATCCTGATAAAAAAGATCATTGTTCCCCATATGGTCTTCATCATTTTTTTGCATTAGCCCAAGGATTGCCGAACGACCCTTTTCTCCCAGGTCCAGCGAATAATCGTTTACGTATAATTCAATATGCTGCCGCATGACAGCCTCGCTCATTTCCTGCGCATGCCGGGCGATGTAGGGTGTGATCACCTCGGTTCTTGTCCGGGCCTGCCGGATGCTTTCTCCAATCATCCGTTCCAGTTGCCTGACAATATCCCGATCCAAATCACGCCGCACGGCGATTCCGCCAAGGGGGACCGGCATACCGGTATTTTGCTCCCAGTGTTCTCCCAGGTCGGCAAATTTCACCAGTCCTTTTTCGGTATAAGTGAATCGGTTTTCGTGGATGATCACGCCCAGTCCTTTTTTCTCCAGTGCAAATCCTTCAATGGCATCGTAGCGGAGAAACAGTTTTTTTGTCGCTTTTGGGAATACGCTTTTGAACAACAGATGGGCGGTGGTATGCATACCGGGCAGGGCGATGGTTTGCTGCTCGGGGGGTATGGAAATCAAATCGGGGTACCCCACCAGCAGCGGGCCCACTCCGGCACCGAGGGCGCTACCGGTGTTCAGTACACGATAATCTGATTTGATGGAATCCAGCACGCCGTAGCTGAACTTGGTGACCTGCAGCTTTTTTTCGAGAGCCCACCGGTTGAGGGTTTCCACGTCTTCGAGGTGGACGTCGAACCGCAGCCCGCCCGTATCCATGGCGCCGCTTACCAGCGCCTCGAAAATATAGGTGTCGTTGGGGCAGGGCGAAAATCCGATGCTGATCTGCATGTGCGGGATTTGAAAGTTTAGTAGGTCACACCTGGCATGAGCACATTGACCAGCCGATTCAGTTCGCGGTGCAGCGAACGCAGGGCGCCGGGAATATCCCACTCCGCTTTGTTCCGAACGCCTGCCCGGTTGCTGACACTTCTCAATTGAAGATAAGGTACTTGCATACGATTGCCCACCCAGTGCAGACAGGCGCCTTCCATTGATTCCAGCACCGGCGAAAAATGATGCTGCATCTGGCTCAACTGCAGCGCTGCATCGCTTACCTTGTTGACGGTGATTGCCCGAACGGCCGGTAAGCCGCTTGACGCCAGTAACGGGTTCGGGTTATACAGCCAGGCGGATTCAGGTTGGGTATGTTCTGACCTGTATAACGCAGATGCATGCAGGGGCTCAAAGTTTCCGTTCTCTTCAAAACCGATATCGGCAAAACAGTCGGCTGTCACCAGGGCAACGCTTCCGATGGGTTGGCTGTTTTCATCATAAGTGCCTGCCAGCCCCGCCTGGATGACACATCCGTAGGTTTGGG
>JBIIDU010000334.1:0-6753 GCA_044238165.1 Ferruginibacter sp.
ATCTATTCCCTTCTGATATTGGTAAAAAATATGCCGGAAATTGTTCGTCGGCAAAAAGATTTGCAGCGGGTGGAGTATACTTCTTTCCTGGTGATGGCGGGGGAGGAGGTTTTATCTGTACCGCCCCAACGACTCGAGCAGGACCTCTTTCGCATTTGATTCAATGCTTTGATTGTCGAATGCGCCGATCATCCTGTCGAATTTCACTTCCTGCATCGTTTGACGGATCCTGCTGATTTCTGCGAGGGTTACCGGTATCATATTGGGATAGCTGTACATGACAGAAACATGTCTTTTGCTCGGCGCAATGTAGAAGGTGTCGCCGCACAGCAGTGCCGACTGCGACGAAAGAAAAGGCACCTGCAGTATGCTGCTGCCCGGGAAATGCCCGCCGATATGGATTGCCCGGATGCCGTCCCAGAGTTCTTTGCGATCGCCGCTCCACAAATTGATTTTCGGCCCCTTCTCGTAGATGAATGTCTCGTCAGCTTCATGCAGATAAACAGGGCAGTCGAAGGCGGCGGCCCAGTCGTTCATGGTGGTATAATAATGGGGATGGGAAATCACAATCGCCTTGAGCCCCCCTTTCGACCGGATGAATTCCCTGGTGGGTTCGTTGAGCAGCGAAATACAGTCCCAGAGGATATTGCCTCCGGGTGTGATGATCAAAAACGCACGCTGTCCTATGGCAAACCTGGGGGTGGTTTTGATTTCGTAAAAATGTTCGTTTATTTCTTTGATGCTGTTGCTGTAATTGTTTTGCAACTCTTCAGGTTGGGTCCAGGACTGGCCTTTGGGCGGCAAATATTGCCGGTCGTCGGCGCAAACCGGACATATCGCTGCCGCCATCGTGCTTCTGTTGAACTGTGTTCCACAGGTCGAGCAGAGGATGAGAGAACCCGACGGGGTTTGTTTATTGGATGGCAGGGCGGAAGCCCGGCTTACAAAGCCCATTGCGCTCCATACTCCCGATGCGGCCGACAGCCTGATGAAATCTTTTCTTTTCATGTTCTTATACGAAAGTGAATTTACTTTTAGCCCAAAAATTTTTCCGTATAATGCCGATGTGATAGCTGTTTGGGCCAATGAAATTGGTCCATTACAGATATCCAATCGGTATTACCAGAAATTCTACAAATTTATTATCTATTCATTTCAGCATAATCAAACACCAGATTGCAAAAGCTAATAATCCCTATTTTCAGGCAAGCTTCGTCAATGAAAAATTCCGGTGTATGCAGTGGCCCTGCTGTTTCAGGGTCTTTCCCCGCTGGCATGGCACCAAGGCGAAAGAACAGACCCGGAATTTTTTGAGCATAAAATGAAAAATCTTCCGCCGCGGTCACTGCGGGAACAAGCAATACATTCGCTGCTCCGGCCGATTTTTGCAGGGAAGGCAGCATTTTGCCGGTCAGTGCCACATCGTTGAATGTTACCGGATAGTGCTTGCTATAGGGCAATTCGACAACAGCTTTTGCTCCGGCTGCCTCGGCAGTTTTTTCGGCTATCTGACGCACCCGTTCAAAAACCAAAGTTTCATCGGCTTTCGTAAATGTTCTTACTGTGCCCACCAATTCAACCCGGGACGGTATGATATTGTCACGATTGCCTCCATGGATCGACCCCACGGTTACTATGCCTGCGTTTTCAGTAAGTTTCAAATTTCTGCTCACAATTTGTTGCAGGCTGGTGACAATTTGAGACGCCACCAAAATGGGGTCGATTGCATTCCAGGGTTGAGAACCATGGCTGGGCTTGCCTGTTACACTGATTTTAAAATCGGCTGATGCTGCAAATGTGCTTGCAGGACGGTAAGACAGTTTGTATACCTCTAATTGGGGGTCGATGTGTAAACCGAAAATCACCTCTGCGTTCGGATTCTGCAGGACGCCTTCTTTGATCATCAATTTAGCTCCGTTTTCTTCTCCTTTGGGTGCTCCTTCTTCCGCCGGCTGGAAAATGAATTTGATGGTGCCTCTCAGATCTTTTTTCATGCTTGCCAGCACCTCTGCCGTACCCATCAATATTGCTACATGTGCATCATGCCCACAGGCGTGCATGACACTCGTTTCTTTTCCGTTGTACATCGTTTTTACTTTCGATGCAAAAGGCAAGTCGTTCACTTCCTCAACCGGCAAGGCATCCATATCGGCCCTTAATGCGATGACAGGTCCGGGTTGCTCACCCTTCAAAATGCCTACAACGCCGGTAACACCTACCTTGGTTTTTACTTCAAGTCCCAATGATTGTAAATGTTGGGCAACCAGTGCCGCAGTACGAAACTCCCGGTTTCCCAATTCAGGATTCTGATGAATGTCATGCCTCCATGCAATTACCTTTTGCTCCACCAGGTTTGCTTTTTTTACAAACAATTCGCTGGAATTACCCGGCTGTGCGTATCCGGAGAGCACCGCAACCGATATCATAAACAAGAGGGCAATTTGTTTTATGCTCATTTTATTCCTGAATTTAATTCTTGAAGAGGCTGTTTGAACTGTTGCCGGGCTTTGTCATCACAGGGTTTTGGACAAATCATTCAGGCGGTTGCCCAACATGCATTTTTTCGCTGTGTATTTGATGCAATTGCTAAGTCCGGTAGTAGATAGCAATCGCTTATTTCCACCTAGCGTGAAGGTAGTATTAACCGCTGACTTGTTTTCTGTACAGCAAGGAAATTATTGGAGTTGCCCGTAGCTCCAAAAAGGGCCGGCGTTCAATTGAGGGGGTCTTCTTATTGGCATGTGTATCCGCCATCTGCAGCAATCAACGCTCCTGTCATGAAGCTGCTTTCGTCTGACAATAAAAATGAGACGACATTTGCAATTTCTTCTGCTGTTCCAAGTCTTTTAATGGGCTGGGCTTCCTCCAGCATTTTATATATGGTATCCCTGCCCATTTTTGTTGCCTTGTCAAATCCTGCAACTGCTTTTGTCAATAGGGGAGTTTCAACGGTGCCGGGGCAGATGCAGTTTACTCTGATATTGTAGGGGGCGTAGTCTATAGCAGTACTTTTGGTAAACTGACCGATGGCGCCTTTTGTAAGCCCGTAAACGGAACTATTCCCTTTTCCGATAAGTGACTGGTCTGACCCCGTAAGTACAATTGACCCCTTTTGTTGTTTTCTCATGATGGGGATTACTTCTTTTACCGTGTAATACAGGCCTTTCAAATTGATGGATAAAACATTTTCAAGGTCATGGATGCTCGTCTCCTCAATATTTCCAGTCATATGAACACCGGCATTTGCAAAGAGCAGATCGATTTTCCCCTCTTTATTGAAGATGTGCTTTATGGCGTTCTGCACATCTTGATAATTTCTTACGTCGCATTTAACGAAGTCAATGCCTTCCGTGTTGCTTTCCTTTATGTCTAAGTTGTATACAATTGCCCCTTCCTGTTTCAGTTTTGCACAAGTCGCATTTCCTATGCCCGTTGTTCCCCCGGTAATGACTGCGACTTCTTTATCGAATTTCATTTATCAAAATTAACGAGTTAAGTTATTGGGATTATCTAAAATACTGAAACCTTTAAAATTGCTTTTAGCTGGGGTTGGTCTTAATGTCCAACTTCTTAAACGTATCGTCTGGAGATTTTGGAAAGGAATAGTCCCGCTGATAGTAACAATTCCGGGCTGTTATGATGTAGCGGAAATTCAAAATCTCATCACGGCATTCGGTTTATATAATTGAGTGAGATAAGCCGGATGATTTTACATAAAAAGGTGCTGGTTTTTTACTGCGGGTATTGTGGTGAGAACTTCGGTTTAGTGTCAATAGGACCAAAAGCGGTCCGGGCTTCTTTTTTCTTTCTTGTTACAAGTTGTCCGCTATAAACTGTCTGCAATACTCTTTTATTTGTTGTCGGACTTGTCTGAACTGTCCCATTATTTGATCCTCAGTTCCATTCGCTTTTGCAGGATCCGGAAAGTTTTGATGAAACATTTTGGCTTGGGTCGGAAAGAACGGACAACGTTCTTTCGCATTGTCGCAAACGGTGATTACAAAGTCAAAGTCAATGTTGAAATATTCGTCAATATTGTTTGAAGTTTGTTTTGAAATGTCAATGCCATCCTCTTTCATTGTGGCAATCGCTCTCGGATTCACTCCGTGCGTTTCAACACCCGCACTGTAAATTGCCGCTTTATCGCCTGCGAAGTGTCGCAAATAGCCTTCTGCAATTTGGCTTCTGCAACTGTTTCCGGTGCATAGCACCAATATTTTTCTCTTGTCCATAGATTTATTCGATTCACCTGATGCCGTTGATGGTACAGGGTATAGGGTCAATAGCTACGATGCGTTCTTGCGAAATTGCCATTCATGTGATGCGCATCGGGTTTTTGTTTTTCCCAGGTTTCACTTTGAAGGGATCAACAGCAACCGCTACCCGGTGCGCAACAGGAAGTCTGATTATTTTGCATCTCCGATACGCCTGCCTGCATTTTTTCGGGCGGTATGCCGCAATGGTCTTTTGCCAGGCAGTCTGTTTGCTTGGGGGTCAGTAAAAAGTTGGTTCCGTTGAAGTTCAAACCGAAGCGGCTGATCGTTTCTGTTTGATACTCTATTTCAATGTCCAGATCTTCATTTCCGAAAAGTGGCTCTGCAAGGGCAATGATTGCTTTCAGTTTTATCGGTTCCAGCCTGTGCTCGACGTCGTTGGCTGTCCATACTTGCAAACTGATTGTTTTTTCAGACCTCACGGTACCGCCACAGTCAATGAAGTTCTTGGTTGTCAAACCCGCTTCGGTAATGTGGAAATGCCTTGGAACAAAACTGCCGTTTGGCCGGACAAAGTTCAGTTGGGAAACATTGTCCAAATGCGTTTTGAATTGAGATATTTTCATTTTATCCGGTTTGGGTTAGCAGCAATTCAATCTCTTGTTTTTAAGTTTGGTTGAAACGCCGGCGAAATAGTGTTGTAGTTGCTCAATGGCTTTTTCGTCAATACAGTAGCAGATGGCATTTCCCTCAATGCTTCCTTTTATCAGTCCTGCGGTTTTGAGTTCTTTCAAGTGCTGGGAAACTGTTGGCTGCGCAAGGGGCAATTCGTTGACGATGTCGCTGCAAATGCACGTGTCGCTTTTCATCAAATACTCGATGATGGCCACTCTTGCAGGGTGTCCGAATGCCTTTAAAAGTGTGGCAACGGCATTTTGCTTGTCGGTAAAGTGGTCTGTTTTCGTGGCTCCCATTTATGCTGGTGAAAATTTAATATTGCAATATTACGATAAAGATTTCAGATTGCAACAACTCGCTGTTGTTGTTCTTATTGACCAGGGCCTGGGGCCGGATGATGTTTCATAACAAGGTGTTGTTTTTTACTGCGGGTATTGTGGTGTGCACTTCGGTTTTGGGTCAATAGGACCAACAAAGGCCCGAGGGCATGTTACCCGGCCTTGTGGATCATCCATTATCATGGCTGCTGTTCTCATTTCGGTCGTACGGGTATCCATATCTCTTCTTCCGATGTCGGATCGTTGTTTTTGTATTTTTCGCCCAACAACTCAAAATGCGGTCTGTTGTCTAAAACATAGTCCGAACGCGGCAACCATGTAGCCAAAATGTATTGGAAAGTGATTGTAAATTCTTTGGTATCGCCTTTATGCAGGAATACCGCATATTGTCCGCCCGGTAAAACGAACGTTTCCACTTCAGCAGGCACATGGTCAAAGTCTGACACTTCAACTGCTGCCCAGCGTTCAAATTCATTTTCTGGTTTGAAATCTGTGAAATGATCTGGCTTGTAAATAACCATGGAGATAAGGTCACCTGTAAGGTTGTTTGTTATTTCTTTTCGTCTGGGCATAAATGCTTGCCATAGTTCACCAATTTTATACTTGGCAAAACTCATGGTTAGACGTTTTCCGACTAATTTCTTTTCGTTGAGTGTTTCAATTCTTGGTGTCATTTGCAGCAATGTCCGGTTTTCAGTTGCTTTTAAATTCCGCTTCCTTCTATTCAATTTGTCAAAAGGGCTCGGATTTTTACCCAGCGCCTCCCGGCTTGCCTGGGTAAAAATCTGGATCGTTTTCGGGCTCTTATGGCCCAGCAGCTCTTGAATATAACGAAGGTCAGTTCCCGACTCTAGTAAATGTGTGGCAGCGCTATGTCGCGAGGTGCCGCGCGTATTCAAAGCTAACGAAATGTATCCTACGAAGAAAATATAGCCGGCATCGCGGCAATACGCTGTTATGGGCCGTATACTTTGGATTCGATTACTTCGTATCTGCTTCCGGAAAATTGCCTCATTGAGCTAGCCCTCGTCAGCCTCCCCGGCTATTTCGCATATACTTTTTAACCTTCAAGAACTAAAAAAAGCAATGGCATCAAAAACACAAAGCCCTCTACAGGCCTATTGCCAATACGATGTTAGCGGGTCGTTGTTCTTCGCAGCTATTGGGTTCATTGTCCATTGTTTAAGTCGTCTGCTCTGAATGACCATTCCATATGTTTATCAATATCTTGTCGTAACAACATATTTAGTTGTGCAGTATGATGTTGGGTATGTCGCATATTGTAAAGTAGAATTTCCAAAATTGGATAATCCATATCATTTGGCTCGTCTCCTTCTGTAAACCTTTCATTTAATTTTTCAACAGTCAGAGCGTAAATCAATTGTTTGCATTTTTCTCGGCTTTTTTTCAGACATTCCACTATTTCTTGTTTGTCGTAAATTTTATCAGGTATTAAATCGTCAATGGCTTCTACTGGTCTGTCCTTAGCTTCCCTTTGCGTAAAGGAAAGCAGTGGCAAAAAG
>JBIIDU010000133.1:0-6732 GCA_044238165.1 Ferruginibacter sp.
ACAACTGAGACTGGTCTTTGATGTCTTTCTTATCGGCAAAGTCACGGATGACGAGGATGGTCTGGTTGGTGACTTCCGACTTTTCGATGCAGAACTCGAAATACTCACCTTTAGGGGCATGGAGCCAGTGGTAACGGATAAGTTTGTCTTCTTCGCTTTCAATGATTTCGGCTTTCTCATCCACCCCGTTCCAGGTGAATGTGAACACATTGTCGCGCTCGTCTACCTTGTCGGCAAACCACTCCTGCAGACCGGCGGGCGTACTCAGGAAATCGTAGAGGATCCGGGGAGAACAGCGGACAGGATATTCGACGCTATATAATACTTTTTTACTCATCAGGGAGGCTTCAGCGTGCTTCAGTTTTGCAATAATAACGAAATAAACAGGGCTGCAAAATATTTTACAAAGTATTTTTCCGCACGCGGAAACAGCATAGCGCGAAGCAGAGGCACCGTGCTTAAATACGGCACTTCAAATTTTACCTAAATTTGCCCTCTTGCACTGAAACATTGCAAGCGCTGCCGGAACCGTTCGAGGAGCGACACCGGCCATCAACTTCTAATTCTACTGAAATGTTCAATTCATTGACCGAAAAGCTGGAAACAGCCTTCAAACATATCAAAGGCCAGGGGCGTATCACCGACCTCAACATAGCCAACACCGTAAAAGACATCCGGCGCGCGCTGGTAGATGCCGATGTGAATTACAAGATTGCCAAATCGTTCACCGACATCATCCGGGAGAAAGCCGTCGGAGAAAAAGTGCTTAACGCCATCAGCCCCGGACAATTGATGGTGAAGATCGTGCAGGACGAACTGACCACGCTGATGGGCGGCAAGGAAAGCGATATCAACATCACCGGCAATCCGGCCATCGTGCTGGTAGCAGGACTGCAGGGTAGCGGCAAGACCACGTTCAGCGGCAAACTGGCGAATTACCTGAAACAGAAAAAAGGCAAATCCCCCCTGCTGGTGGCGGCCGACATCTATCGGCCCGCGGCCATCGACCAGCTGGAAGTGCTGGGCGGCCAGATCGGTATCGACGTATACAGCGAACGGGAGAACCGGGATGCGGTAAGCATTGCGCAGAACGCTATCCGTGAGGCCCGGGCCAAAAACAAGAATGTGGTCATCATCGATACCGCCGGCCGTCTGGCCATCGATGAGGTACTGATGAAAGAGGTATCGGACATCAACACTGCGGTGCAGCCCAACGAAATCCTTTTTGTGGCCGACAGCATGACCGGCCAGGATGCGGTCAACACCGCAGCGGCCTTCAACGAGCGGCTGAACTTCACCGGAGTGGTGCTTACCAAACTCGATGGCGATACCCGGGGTGGTGCCGCACTCAGCATCAGCTATACCGTCAAAAAGCCCATCAAGTTTGTAAGCAGCGGCGAAAAGATGGACACGCTCGATGTGTTTTATCCCGAACGGATGGCCCAGCGCATCCTGGGCATGGGCGATATCGTCAGCCTAGTGGAGAAAGCGCAGGAGCAGTTCGACGAAGCCGAGGCTGCACGGCTCGAAAAAAAAATCCGCAAGAACCAGTTCGACTTTGAAGATTTCAAAACCCAGTTGCAGCAGATCAAGAAAATGGGTAATCTCAAGGACCTGATGGGCATGATACCCGGAGTGGGCAAACAGATCAAGGACCTCGATGTGAAGGACGATGCCTTCAACGGCATCGAAGCCATGATCAATTCCATGACACCTGAAGAACGCAGGAATCCCGACCTGATCAACCCGGGCCGTAAAACGCGCATTGCAAAAGGTAGCGGCAAAGACATCGCCGAACTCAACCAGTTTCTGAAACAGTTCGAACAGATGAAGGGCATGATGAAGATGATGAACAAGATGCCGATGGGGAAAATGCCCCTTATGGGAAAGCGCTAGTCATTCCCTTTCCGTTTCAGAGCGTCCACATCCACCTCTCCTACCAGGAACACACTGCCGCACACCACAATGGCATGGCTTTCTTCAGCCGCCGAACGTGCGGCATCCAGAGCATCATTCACCCGGCTGAATGTACGGCCCTGCAGGCCATGCTCCGAGGCGCGTTGTTGCAGTTCTAATGCCGGCAGGGCGCGGGGTATCTGCGCCTCTGTGAAATAGTAGCTGAAACGGGCGGGGAGCAGCCGCAATACCGCATCCACATCTTTATCGCGCACCATGCCGAATACCAGATGCACATCTTCCCTGAACGCCAACTGACGCACCACCTGCTCGATGCCGTCGGCATTATGGGCCACATCGAGAAAGATATCGGGCGAAGCAGCCAGTTTTTCCCAGCGGCCATGCAGTCCGGTGAGCGTGATAACCGACTGAAGAGCGGCCTGTACTTTTTGCTCGCTGAATACAAAACCCTTTTCCGCCAGCACCCGAAGTGCGCAAAGCACCGTAACCAGATTGTAGGCCTGGTAATGGCCGGCCAGGTCGAGCAGATAACGCCTTTGATTACCCGAAGCGTTATCGGTTACCCGACACTCCAGCATTCCTACCGAATTAGCGATAGCATCGACCGAGAAAACCTCGGAGGCAAAATAAAGCGGGGAAGCGTTACCAGCCGCCTGACGCATAAACACCGCTTGGGTTTCGGGAAGATACCGGCCGACCACCGCCGGCACTCCGGGTTTGATGATACCCGCTTTTTCTGCGGCAATCTCGGGCAGGGTGTTTCCCAGCAGGTTCATGTGGTCGAAGCCGATATTGGTGATGACCGAGAGTGCGGGAAGAATGACATTGGTACTGTCGAACCGACCGCCCAGACCGGTTTCAATGATGGCCACATCCACCTGCTGTTCGGCAAACCACTCGAAGGCCATGGCCACGGTCAGTTCAAAGAAAGAAGGGGAAACCGCTTCCGTGATTTCTTTTGTCTTTTCCACAAAGCCCACCACAAATTCTTTGTCCACTTCCTTTCCGTTGATGCGGATGCGCTCCCGAAAATCGCGCAAATGCGGCGAAGTATAAAGACCCGTCTTATAGCCACATGCCTGAAAAATAGCGGCAAGCATATGGCTTGTGCTGCCTTTCCCGTTGGTGCCGGCCACATGTACCGAACGGAACCGGTTTTGCGGGTTTCCCAGATAATCGCACAAAGCGAGGGTATTGTGCAAATCTTTTTTATAGGCAGCCGCGCCGATGCGGCTGAACATAGGCAGCCGGCTATACAGGTACTCGATGGTTTGCAGGTAATTCATATCAGCGGAAAAAAGCGGCAAGAAAAATGAAGCTCCCAGACCCGCGTGTCAAAATCAGTCGTTGACTCTGAAATTGAACAGGATGTTGGTGACGCCCCCCGATTCGGAGGGAGGAAATTTGAGCGATGCCGCTTTTCTTCTGGCAATGGACAATATCGTGTTGTTGGATGTGGTGGTGCCCCGGGCTGCCGTGGCGCTTTCAAAAGCCCCGCTGCTGTTGTACCGCACATCGAGATAGACTTTCGCATTCTCGTTGAAATCGTCCTGAAAGCGCAACTGGCCCAGGTTCAGAGGGCGCACACCCTTGGTGACAGAAACTCCGGTATTGCCTCCCGGCGTATTACCGTAACTGTCGGGCCTGCCCCCGGGTGAACCGGCATCTCCTTTGCCTCCGGGGGTTGTTCCCTGATAACGGTATCCATTGTCTTCAGTGGCGCCATTCCCTTTGCCGGAACCGGGACCCTGATAAGTAGCTACAGGTTTGGGTTGCCGGGGTGTAGAGGGGGCGGTTACAACCGGTTTTTTGGTATCGTTGTTTTTTACCGAAGGAGGAGCCGGATTTTTATTCGGTGCCGGCTTGGGGGGAATGTTCTCAACCGGTGCCGACTCCGGATCGGCTGACTGATCGGGCCGTGGACCGACATTGTCGGCAGTTGGGGTGGAAGTCGGCGCAGGCGGTTCCGGCTCAGGTTGCACCATTTCGGAGCGGTCGCCTTTCACCAGGGGTTGCACATCGCCCTCCCCGTCGGCATTATTGCCCAGATTGATTTCCATGAGGTCGCTCACAACGGCAGGAGCGGGTGAATCAAGCCGCCAACGGATCATGAAGCAGAACAGCAGGAGGATGCTGTACACCATCAGGGTATAAAGCAGGGCTTGTTTGCTGTTCCTATTCTCTGCGGGATGTTGCATGGTTTGCATATGCGGGAAGGACTTCATCACAAATATATCGGTTAATACCATTGAGATGTAACGCGGTCGGCCATTTCATACCGGCATATTATTTTTAACAGTTTTTTGGATACCTGGAGAAGCATTACCGGCCGTTGAAAATGTCATAACCCAGCCGCACGAGGGTAGCGGCCACCACCAGCAGGAAAAAGATGCGGACGAAACGGCTGCCTTTCAATAATGCTAGCCGGCTGCCCAGAACAGCGCCGGTAAGATTGCAGAGGGCCATGGGTAAGGCGAATGCGAACAGTATATGTCCGCTCATTCCGAAGAAAATAATGCAACCCGCATTGGTCGACAGATTGACGAACTTGGCATGCGCCCCGGCCTCCAGAAAATCAAATCCGAGAAAACGAATGAAGAAGAGCAGCAGAAAGCTACCCACTCCGGGACCTACAAAACCATCATAAAATCCGACCACTGCAGCGAACAGCGCGCAGCGGAGCAATTGCCGGCTTCCGAGCGCGGTACTTTGCCGATGAACACCGAAATCCTTTTTGACAAAGGTATAAACCGCCACAACGGCCAGTACGATAAAAATGAGGGGCTTCACAAAATGGCTGCTGAAGAGGCTTACCAGGTAGGAACCGGAGAAAGCCGCAGGAAGTGCGAAGAGGCACATCACCAAGAGCAGGCGCTTATGAAGGGCAATCTTTCCGGCATATTGGGCAGCCGCCATAGCCGTACCGGTGAAAGAAGGGATTTTGGTGGTACCCAGCAGCGTGGCTACGGGATGCTGCGGAAGGGTGATAAGGATAGCCGGTGTCTGGATCAGTCCGCCGCCACCCACAATCGCATCGACGAATCCTGCGGAAAAAGCCGCAACACAAAGTACCAACATTTCCATTCCGCCGCTCATGAGGCATAAACCCTTTCGCCAAAAAGCAGGCTGCCGATGCGGACCATAGTGCTGCCTTCTTCAAGAGCAATCTGATAATCGCCGCTCATACCGGTAGAAAGGACGGGCGGTTCGGCAAACGTTGCGGAAAGTTGCCGGAAGAGACGGTTCAGTTTTTTGAACTCAGCCCTTATTTTTCCCTCATCGCCTGTGAACGTGGCCATGCCCATCAGTCCGCACACAAGCGAAGCCCCCGGATGCGGCAGTTCCAGCGCCAGCACTTCCTCTTCGCTGAATCCATATTTGGTATCCTCTTCGGCGATATGCACCTGAAGCAGGCAGTTGATAGTCTTGTTGCACCTGACCGACTGCTTGTCGATTTCGCGCAGCAGGGAAAGGCTATCGACACTGTGGATGAGATGAATGAAAGGGGCGATGGATTTCACCTTGTTCGACTGAAGGTGGCCGATGAAGTGCCAGCGGATGTCGGCCGGCAACACCGGTTGTTTCTCCAGCAATTCCTGAACGTAATTTTCGCCGAAATCGCGGTGGCCGGCTTCATAGAGTTCGAGAATCTCGGCAACCGGGCGGGTTTTTGAAACAGCCACCAAGGTGGCCCGTCCGGCGAGTGCGGCAGATAATTCACGGTATTTTTCCTTGTTGACCGCCATGGGAATCGTTGGGCAGTTGCCGGATTTACGGAAAGAAGTTAAGTTGCTTACTTGAGAATGCTTCTGCTGATTACGATGCGCTGTACCTCGCTGGTGCCTTCGTAGATTTGCGTGATCTTGGCGTCGCGCATGAGGCGTTCCACATGATACTCTTTCACAAAACCGTATCCTCCGTGTATCTGTACCGCCTCGGTAGCGACCCACATCGCGGTTTCGCTGGCGAATACCTTGGCCATGCTGCTGCTGAGCGTGTAATCTATTCCGTTATCTTTTTCCCAGGCCGCTTTCAGGCAAAGCAGGCGGGCCGAATCGATGCGGGTGGCCATATCGGCTAGTTTGAACTGGATGATTTGGTGGTGCATGATCTCCTTTCCGAAGGCCTTGCGCTGCTTGCTGTAGTCGAGCGCACGTTCATAGGCGCCGGAGGCGATACCCAGGGCCTGTGCGGCAATGCCGATACGTCCTCCGGCCAGGGTCTTCATGGCGAATTTGAATCCGAATCCGTCTTCACCGATACGGTTTTCCTTCGGCACTTTCACGTCGTTGAACAGGATGGTATGGGTATCGCTGCCCCTGATGCCGAGTTTGTTTTCCTTGGCGCCGACCACCACACCCGGCCAGTTCTTTTCCACAATGAACGCATTGATGCCCCGGCTACCTTTGGAAACGTCGGTCTGGGCGATTACGAGATAGACGCTCGCGCTGGATCCGTTGGTGATCCAGTTCTTGGTGCCGTTGAGCAGGTAATGGCCGTCTTTTTCTTCCGCAGTGGTTTGTTGAGAAGTGGCATCGCTTCCGGCCTCAGGCTCACTGAGCAGGAAGGCGCCGATATAAAGTTCACCGTCCTTTTTTCCACGTGCCAGCGGATCGAGGTATTTCTTTTTCTGGTCTTCGGTGCCGTATTCCTGCAATCCGAAACAGACCAGGCTGTTGTTCACGCTCATGCATACGCTTACGCTGGCATCCACCTTGCTGATTTCCTCCATGGCCAACACATAACTGATGGTATCCATACCGCCTCCCCCGTACTGCGGATTCACCATCATACCCATAAATCCATAATCGGCGA
>JBIIDU010000134.1:0-6696 GCA_044238165.1 Ferruginibacter sp.
AAACCTTGGAAGCAGGACCCCTGAATTCGAGATTCCCATAGGTCAGTCCCGCAACTTGCTGGGAAGTCCCGCTGCCTGAATAGATGAAGGTACTATTGGGTGAGAATGCAGCGATACCGGAGAAGCGTACTGTATCAACGACATTCAGGCTGGCCGATCCCGAAAGGGTCAAGGTGATACCGGCGCCAACCGTCAGTTGATACAATTCGATACTACTTCCCGATGCGATTGTGGGATGGAACGAAACTGCAGAATTGATAATAGCGGCTTCAGAGGGAGAACTGGGGAATCCGGTACCACCTGCCCAGTTGGCAGGATTCGTCCAGCTTGCACTGGCGCCACCCACCCAGGTGAACGTAATGATATTCAGCGAGTTCAAGGAATTGCTGCCTACGTAAAAGGACTTTCCGTTCAGCATGGATTCTGTAAGCCCTGATTTGCCCAGTAGCGGAGAACCTGGCGTTCCAGTGGCGGGAATAGATGTACCGAAAGCAGAAAGGGCATCTGTCACCCTCAAGGTGCTGATGTCATCTATGGAACCAAGGTTGTTTCCCTGTACCATAAGTGTTATCGTTTGTCCCCCGGTACCAAGTGCAAACGCACCTGTATTGATTGCCCATGCGCTGTTGGAGCGCTTATCCAGCGCAATACCGTCTACTACTGCAATCGGAGTCGATCCGATGGCAGCTGAGTGGGAAATCGCAATGCTTCCCGAGGTACCACCGATAAGGCTGGCTGCGGAAAAAAAGATATTCACTGAACGATCGTTGTTGCCAGAGCCGAAGGGATATCGTGAGCCGGTTGTTGACGCATCAACGGGGAGGCCGCTGGTTGGAAAAGACCTGGCAAGAGTTCCGCTTGTAATAAACCCTGAATTATAAATTAATTGGGAAGAAAGGCTTGTGTTGACCAGCGAAAGGGTATTGCCGGCGCCGAAAGACAGGTTGCCGGACTGCATGCTTAACGATCCGGATAGCGACCGGCTGAAAGAGGTAGGGAAACTGACACCCAATGTATTGTTGATGACAAGAGTTGCAGGCCCCCCGGAAGCGGGAAATTCAGATGCAGTTGCGGTTTGTGCTGACAAAGTGCTACTGTAAATGAGCGAATGAAGTCCCAACCCGGACCCGCTGTAGCTAACCGTTCCCGAACTGATCGTACCCGTGATGGTGCAGCTGGCCGGCAAGGGGCTGCCCGTATTCACTACGCGCAAAGTACCGGCAACAGAAAGTCCGGCCAGACTGGTATTGCCGATCAGGACATTGGAACGGCCTGCAACCGGATTGCTCCATGTTCCCGAAATAGTGGCCGACTGTGAAGCTCCGCTGATAAACCTCACATTGAATTGGGCATTCGCGTTGCTGCTGGATAGCTGCCATAGTGCCGAACTGCCAAAGTTTACCGCACCGCCAAAGTTCAGCGTGCCGCTTCCGGATCCGGATCCCATAACAGCATCGATTGAACCTCCGGTTTGGGTAAAAGATCCTGTAACAGAAAGGATAGTGTTTCCTGAAGTCCGCTGCAACACAAGATTTCCGGAAGTCTGGTTGAAAGAAGCTGCGGAGATGAAGGAGCCCCCGGCATCGCCCAGTACCAGCGCCTGGGCATTCGTGCTGGTAATGTTCAGGCTTCCGAATATGTTTAAGCCGCCGGCAGGGCAGTTCAGGTTGATGGTGCCGGACTGGGCAGGGCAATTCCAGATAAAATTGCCGAAATTGATATTGGAGGTCAACCCACCGGGGGCGTTGGTTCCTCCGCTCAAGCCGGTAATGTGGCAACTTGCTGTAGTTGACCATAAGGCGGCAGGTATGGCATTCGGATTCGAACCACTTGCCTCGTGGTAATAATTTGTTCCCGAACTCCAGGTGAGTGCGGAGGGAGTTAGGCAGTTGAAGGAACCGCTGATAAAACGAACAGACCCGGCCCCGGCAACCGTGGTTCCACCCGTTCCTAAAACATCGATGTCAATTATTCCTCCCGACAATACGATGGGGCCATTGATAGCAAGCCGTCCACCGGTAGCAGGTGCAATCCCCAGTGTTCCGGATGTCAGCGTAAAAGCGGCCGGATTTGCCACTGTGAGCGTCTGAAATTCGCCAGCCAGAAATGCCCCTGATGTGGTAAATAACAAAGGCGTGGAAGAAGATAGGGTAAGCGTAGCGGGGAAATTCGACCGAAAAACTACCGAAGACGTTCCTGACACACAACGAAGAGCCCCGATGGTTTGTGTAGGAACATTGGCAACATCAATAGAGGACGTGGGATTGAAGGAAAGTATGTCATTTGTTGCCGGTGTAGTTCTATTGGGTGACCAGTTTGTGGCCTGCTGAAAATCTCCGATACTCCCCCCAATCCAGGTATAGGTAGTCTGGGCATGAGATGCACATGCAAGTGAGGTTAACAGTAATAGAAGCGTAAGGAATCTCCTAACAAAAAGCATCTGTTCAATATTTGGGGTACACAAACGGCTTTGCTAAGGACAATTGGGGATTGTTTTACAAAGCGATATTGAAACAGATCAGAAAGGAATATTCAAGGGAGGATTGGAAGATACACAAATATAAGAATGTTATTTTAAAATAGGTATTTCCCGGGCTATTATTTTTCAGGTTGATTAACCCCTAATTTTTTTCTAAAGCTAAAGAGAGGGAAAGATATTTGACCGAAATTAAATAATAGCAAATCCTATTTAATTATTTGTAAATCAGCTTTTTGAATATCGGATTACGCAAACAAAAAAGTTCATGGCTGAACCATCCTGCCTCCCCCGAGAAACCGGGGCTGATAATAAGAATCAGTCATTTTGCTGATGGTTACACCCTGATGGGTGCTGCTGTGCACAAAGTAATCGTTGCCAAGATAGATTCCCACGTGGCTCACCCCTCCCCGGGTATTGAAAAAAACCAAATCACCCTCCCGCAGAGCGGATAGCGGGATTTTTGTAGTGGCTGCATATTGGTCGCGGGCGGTTCGTGGCAGATTGATACAAAAAGCACCTGCATAAACCTTACTGCAAAATGAACTACAGTCAATACCGTTTTTTGTGGTGCCGCCGTACAAATAACGGGTACCGTACCATTCATCAATGATGGAGTAGAACCTTTCGTTGGCAATGGATTCCACTTCCCTGTTCATCAGCAGGGCATATTTGAATTGGAGCGACCCGCACTTCTCAATATCCCGGATATTGCTTCCTGAAAGTCCCCTCCCCTGATTAACAATCGGGCCAGCATCCTGCTTGTTATCTACGATTGAAGCAACACGTGCGATGCCTGACGCGGAGGACGAAATAGCAACAGAAACTGAAGGAACAATTTCGATGCCCTCAATGAAGTGCAGATTTACACCGGCACTGCCGGTTTTTCCTCGCGAAGAATTAAATGCAGTCTGGCCGAAAAGTCCGCTAACCCCGGTCAACCCAAGTAAAAGGGCAGTAAAAAAAATTGCTGGCTTTTGCATCCTTCTTATTTGACTATACACTGAAAGGTTTCATGCTTTCTGATAACAGTGGCAATTGAAATTGATCCAGGCAGGCAACCATGAGACCATCTGCGGCCTCCGGCCAATTTTCCGGCTTTTGCAAAATTAAGCGACCAATTCCACATTGGCAACATTTGATTAAATATAAAGCCCTGACAATCACCACTTCAGAAGCATGTGGAAAACGACTTTCAGTGGCTTTTTATTGTATCCGATATTTGCAGCGGTGAATTGACAAATACCCAACTCCGCTATTCACCCAAGGCCCCGATGAAATTTTCTCACCTGCACGTACATACCCAGTTTTCCCTGCTTGACGGGGCTGCGTCCATTTCAAATTTATTCCGAAAGTCAGTAGCGGAAGGTATGCCCGGGCTTGCCATCAGCGACCATGGCAACATGTTCGGTGTTTTTGAGTTTGTAAAGGAAGCGAACAAAGCATATAACCTCAATGCCGATGGCAGCATGAAAGTCAAGCCTGTCGTAGGCTGTGAATTTTACATTACTGCGGACAGGCACCGAAAAACTTTCAGTAAAGACGAGAAGGATCCCCGCCATCACCAGATCTTGCTGGCCAAAAACCAGACCGGCTACCGGAATCTGGTCAAACTCACTTCACTGGGATATATCGAAGGGCTCTATAGTAAATACCCCCGCATAGACAAGGAACTGATTCACCGCTATCACGAGGGCCTCATCGCAACAACCTGCTGCCTTGGCGCCCTTGTTCCCCAGGCCATCCTCAAAAAAGGGGAAGAAGAAGGCGAAAACGAGTTCAAATGGTGGCTGAACATTTTTCAGGACGACTATTACGTAGAACTGCAAAGGCACGGCATTCCCGAACAGGACAAAGTCAACGCCGTCTTGCTCCGCTTCGCAAAAAAATACAACGTCAAGGTCATTGCCAGCAACGACAGCCATTATGTGGACCAAAAGGACTTCAATGCACATGATATTCTGTTGTGCATCAATACCGGCGAAAAACAGTCTACTCCGGCCCTGCGCGAATTCTCCGACGACGACATTCTGGTCCGCAACAAACGCTTTGCCTTTCCGAACGACCAGTTCTATCTTAAGTCAACCGAAGAAATGACCCGGGTTTTTCAGGACCTGCCGGAAGCGATTGAAAATACCGGTGCCATAGTCGACAAGATCGATGTCCTGGACCTCAAAAAAGATATCCTCCTCCCCCATTTCAAGGTTCCGGCAAACTTCGCATCGCAGGACGATTACCTGGAACACCTCACCTGGTCGGGTGCGAAAAAACGCTACGAGATCCTGACACCGGAAGGGTCGGATCGTATCGCTTTCGAGTTGGGTATCATCCGCAAGATGGGCTTTGCCGGGTACTTCCTCATTGTCAGCGATTTTATACGCGCAGGGCGTGAAATCGGCGTATTTGTTGGCCCCGGAAGGGGTTCAGCCGCCGGCAGCGTGGTCGCCTACTGCATCGGCATCACCAACATCGACCCAATCAAATACAACCTGCTTTTTGAAAGGTTCCTGAATCCGGAACGTAAATCGATGCCCGATATCGACACCGACTTTGATGATGAAGGCAGACAGAAAGTGATCGACTATGTGGTGCAACAGTACGGGAAGAACCAGGTGGCGCAAATCATCACCTATGGTACGATGGCAGCCCGGTCGAGCATCGCCGATGTGGCCAGAGTGATGGACCTGCCGCTGCCCGAAAGCCGCATGCTCACCAAACTGGTCCCCGAAAAACCAGGCATCAGCCTCAAAAGGGTGCTGCGCGCACCGCTTACGGACAAGGATGCAAAGGAAAATGAGGAATCCCTTACCGAAAAAGAACAGCTCAGCGCCGACGACATTGAAAATGTAAAAAAATTACGTGGCATCTATCATGAAGACACCCTCCAGGGCAGGGTGCTGAAGGAGGCGGAGGTACTGGAGGGATCGGTGCGCAATACCGGTATTCACGCTGCCGGCATCATCATAGCGCCTACCGACCTTACAGAACTGCTCCCCGTTGCCGTTTCCAAAGATTCGGAACTTTGGCTCACCCAGTTTGAAGGCAATACCATAGAGGCCGCCGGCGTCATCAAAATGGATTTTCTCGGGCTCAAAACGCTCAGCATCCTGAAAACGGCCCTCAGCCTCATCAAGGAGAACCATCAGGTGAGCATCGACATCGATGAAATACCGCTCGATGATGAAAAAACCTTCAAACTCTACCAGGCCGGCGACACCAATGCCACATTCCAGTTTGAAAGTGCCGGCATGCAGAAATACCTGAGGGAGCTGAAACCCGACAAATTCGACGACCTGATTGCCATGAACGCGCTCTACCGTCCGGGTCCGATTGCCTATATCCCCGATTTCATCGAGCGCAAACACGGAAAAAAGCAGGTGCAATTCGACCTCCCCGACATGGAGGAGTTCCTGAAAGACACCTACGGCATCACGGTCTACCAGGAACAGGTGATGCTGCTCTCCCAGAAACTTGCAGGATTCAGCAAAGGCGATGCCGATGTGTTGCGCAAGGCAATGGGAAAGAAGGATGCGAAAACACTCGACAACATGAAGGGTCGTTTTCTGGAAGGCGCGCTCGCCAAAAGCCACCCTCGCGAAAAACTGGAAAAGATCTGGACCGACTGGGAAAAGTTTGCACAATACGCATTCAACAAATCACATTCGACCTGCTACGCGTTCGTAGCTTACCAGACAGCCTATCTCAAAGCACATTACCCTGCCGAATACATGGCGGCTGTTCTCAATCATGCCGGCACCATTGAAAACATCACCTTCTTCCTGGAGGAATGCCGACGTATGGGCATCAGGGTAATGGGACCCGATGTCAATGAGAGTCAAAAGGGCTTTGCCGTTACCGGGGAAAACACCATCCGGTTTGGTTTCAACGGACTGAAAGGGGTGGGCGAAAAAGCCATAGAAGACATCATTGAGGAAAGAAAAAAGCATGGCGCCTACGTATCGGTATTTGACATGGTGAAACGGCTCAGCCAGCGAACCGTAAGCAAAAAGACGTTGGAAAGCCTGACCTATTCCGGTGCGTTTGACTGTTTCCCCGACCTGCATCGTGCCCAGTATTTTTATCAGGCACCGGGAGACATTCCTGCGATGGACAAAATCATACGCTTTTGCCAGATTTTCCAATCGCAAAAGAACAGCACAACCAATACCCTGTTCGGAGACATGCAGATGCCGGATGTGGTGCCACCCAAATTGCTGCCC
>JBIIDU010000135.1:0-6681 GCA_044238165.1 Ferruginibacter sp.
GTTTATTTGTTTCAAAAATCACTGCTTCCATTTTGTGGTAAATCACTTTAAGTAATTTAAGAATAAGTTGAATTGCCATGTTAAATCGGAGTCAGTTACTCAGTTTTGGGCAGGTTATAAATCCTCAGATAGAGGAGGCCCACAGCAAACCCTTACTGCATCTTTATTGGAAATTGACCTATTGTAAAAAAGGGACGCTTTTGTATTGCTTGAAACAATTTTAGGGAGCAGCTAAAAATTTTCATGCACTCCTTATATCTCTAAGTTTCGGGTTGAGTGGATGCGGTCTCTTTGAGTTTCCATAAGGCTGCCATGCCTGTTCAAAGCGAAACAGAAGTAAGTTCAACTGGATACTGCGTGCTGATGAATAGTCTGAGTTATTCCGGGGAAATGATATTGGTTCACCATAAAACAACCCCTTAAAAACGATGTCTGTCGATATCTTTGAAGGTGTTTAATCGCTTTTTACACTGTTCAAGAACAGAGAAGGTCGTTCAATCAACTAGAACAACATGCCTACAATACATTGCATGAGAGAGGCGCTCATCGATATGACCTGTGCCGGTTGTGGCAAGTCATCGCGTAAAGTCGAGTATTTGGTTAATAAGCCTGGAGCGCCAGACAGAGAATCGTGGATCCGGATGGTGGAAAATGCCAACCGTGCCGGAGCCCGCACCTGCACCTATCATGGAGCTATGGAAGCTTTTGCACAACTGAGCCGAAACATCTTTAACTGAACAGCCAGCCATCATGTACACAACCGACCTGCACCGACAAGTCAACGAACATATCCAGCATTGCGGTATCGATATCGGCGGCGCCGATAATTTGTTTTATGTCCGGTTCCTGACCAATGCCACGGCCATTTCCCATTTGTTCGGCGAACTCTATGGCGCCCGTCCGGATAAGGATCTTTTTTTCTCCCGTCTCCTCGATTGTGTCACCGATGCATACCGCAACCGTCCGGTATTGCTGCGCCAGCTCGATACGCGTAAGGACAAGAAAGGCGACTGGCACCTCAGCAACGAAATAGCCGGTATGAGCCTTTATGTCGACCGGTTCTGCGGCAATCTGGAAACGCTGGAAACCCGGCTCGATTATTTCGGACAATTGGGTGTGAACCTGCTGCACCTCATGCCCCTTATGAAAAGCCCTGCTGAGGCAAGTGACGGCGGATACGCGGTGAGCGACTTCCGGGAAATAGATGTCCGCTTCGGTTCCATGCATACACTCGAGAAACTGCGCGAAAGCATGAACAGGCGCGGCATGTACCTGATGCTCGATATCGTTCTGAATCATACTTCCGACCAGCATGAGTGGGCGTTGAAAGCAAAAGCGGGCGAAAAAGAATATCAGGAATATTTCTACATGTACCCCGACCGCGAAATGCCCGACCGCTTCGATGAGGCCATGCCGGAGATCTTTCCGGAAAGTTCGCCGGGCAATTTCACATTCAGCGAGGCCTGCAACCGCTGGGTGATGACGGTCTTCCACGATTACCAGTGGGACCTCAACTATACGAACCCCGCCGTATTCCTGGAAATGCTCGACACTATCTTTTTCTATGCGAATATCGGTGTCGACATCCTGCGCATCGATGCGCCCGCTTTTATATGGAAGCGTCCGGGAACTTCCTGCCAGAATCTTCCTGAGGCGCATACCCTGCTTTGTCTGATCAAACTTTGTGTGCAAACGGCAACACCGGGGATGGCCCTACTGGGCGAGGCCATTGTGGCACCCCGGGAAATCATGCGTTATTTCGGAACCGGCCTCTTCACCGGAAGGGAATGCGACTTCGCCTACAACGCGACCCATATGGCGCTGCAGTGGGACGCACTGGCTACCGGCGATGTGCGGGTGATGAGGGCGGCACAGCCTTTGTTGCTTCAAAAACCCTACGGATCGTCCTGGATAAACTATACCCGCTGCCATGATGATATTGGCCTTGGGTATGAGGATGAAATGATCCAGCAGGCAGGGTATACTCCCTATGACCACCGTCGTTTTCTCAAGAATTATTACTCAGGTATCGCTCCCGGATCGCCGGCAAAAGGGGCTTTGTTTTCAGTAAATCCCAAAACCCAGGACGCCCGTATTTCCGGTTCGCTTGCTTCCCTTTGCGGGCTTGAAAAAGGTATGGAAGAGCAGGAGGCCGACGATATAGAACTGGCAATCCGCAAAATTCTGCTGATGCAGGCCCATAGTTTTTTTCTGGGCGGAATTCCCATGTTGTATTATGGTGATGAAGCCGGATACACCAATGATTACAGTTACCTCCGGGATTCCGCAAAAAATTACGATAACCGATGGATGCACCGTCCAGTGATTGACTGGGAGCGTCAAAAAAAGGTTTCGGAAAAAGGCAGCATCGAATACCGGATTTTCAGCGGTACACGAAGTCTGTTGGAATTGCGCAGAAAGATTTCTGTTGTGGCCGATCTGAAAAATACCCGCTGGATCGATTGCCAGTCTAGCCAGGTTGCCGGATATTGCCGTTCGGGTGCGACCGGATCGCTTTGCTGTTTTTTCAACTTCAGCGATACCAACGCAGCCGTGTCCTGGTCGGTACTGGCGCAGGTGCTGGACGAAGTGCCCGCACACTGCTTCGAACACCTGAGCGGGCGCGAATTTACCGAAGCCGCTCTTCAGGGGGTATTGCGGCTGGAACCTTATCAATTCCTTTTGCTCGACACTGCACACTGATACGAAATACCTGATTGGGCGTACTAATGCAACAAGCTTTTCGTTGGTAGTTGGATACCTTCGCGTCCATGACCAGGCATATCTTGTTTATTTCTTATGATGGCATGACCGACCCGCTCGGACAGAGCCAGGTGATTCCCTATCTGGTCGGGCTCACACGGTTCGGTTACCGTTTCACCCTGCTGAGTTGTGAGAAGCCCGACAAGTACAGGCTCCACCGGGAAGCGGTTTCGGCTCAGCTTGCGGGGTTTCCCATAAGCTGGGTGGCGGTGCCCTACCATAAGCGACCGCCTGTGCTTTCTTCTGTGTTCGATTACCTGAAGTTACGCAAAAAGGCTGTGGCATTGCATCGGCGCGATGCCTTCGACCTGGTGCATACCCGAGTGGGCGTTCCGGCGCTGGTGGGTTATTATCTTAAGAGAAAACTGGGGATCCGTTTTCTGAACGATATCCGCGGCTTTTGGGCCGATGAGCGGGTGGATGGCGGCATGTGGAATCTCCGCAATCCGGTCTATAAGATGGTGTATCGGTTTTTTCGGAAAAAAGAAGACGCATTCATCAATACCGCCGACTTCAATACCTGCCTCACCGAGGCTGCCAGACGGGAGATCCATCGGTGGCCCCGGATACATAACCAGCCCCTGCCTCTGGAAGTGATACCCTGTAGCGCAGACATGGAACTGTTCAATCCCGATGCCGTTGACGCCGCCAAGCAGATGCAACTGAGAAAGGAACTGGGCGTGGATCCGGATGATGTCGTGATCACCTATCTCGGCTCCATAGGAGGCTGGTACCTGATAGATGAGATGATGCGGTTCTGCAAGATTGCGGCTGAAGCAGTACCGAGGGCCAGATTTCTCTTCCTTTCACCACACCTGCACGGTGTGATCGCCGCCCATGCGGCTAAACAGGGCATCGACCCTGCGCGGTTGCTGGTGAAACATGCGCAACGTGCCGAAATACCCGCTCTTCTGTCCCTGAGCACCTACTCCGTATTTTTCATCAAGCCCTGTTACTCGAAAATTTCTTCATCCCCAACCAAACACGGCGAAATCATGGCCATGGGCATACCGGTGATCACCAACAGCGGTGTGGGCGATGTAAAGGAAATCGTGGAAAATGCGCGGGCGGGCTGGGTGATTGATGACTTTTCCGACAGCTCCTTCCTACGGGTTGCTGCTGCAATTGCCGCAGGGCCTCAGTTCGACAGGAAGCACATCAGGGCCGAGGCGCTGAAAGTATATGCGCTCGACCGGGCGGTTGAAATATACCGGAGGGTGTATGAGCGGATTGTTGCGCAAAACGGTTAGGGTGCCGGAAACTTCTCAAGAAAGGCAATGAGCTTTGCGAGGGCTTTTTTCCGGTGACTGAAGCCGGATTTTTCCTCCCGGGTCATTTCGGCAAATGTTTTTTCCGAACCTTCGGGAACAAAAACCGGGTCGTATCCGAATCCTTTGCTGCCTCTGGACTTATGGATGATGGAGCCCTTGCAAATGCCCTCAAAAAAATACTCCCTGCTGCCGATGATGAGGCAGATGACTGTGCGGAATTCGGCTTTCCTGTTTTGGCTTTCCGAAAGTTCGTGCAGGAGTTTCTCCATGTTTTCTTGCGCACCTGCTTTGTCACCTGCGTACCGGGCCGAATGTACGCCGGGCTTTCCGCCCAGGGCTTCTGTAAAAAGCCCTGTATCCTCGCTGAAGCACGACCTCCCGGTAAGCGAGAACACGGTTGCACATTTCGCGCGTGCATTCTCTTCCAGAGTGTCATACGGCTCTTCCAATTCCTGCGATATGCCTGCTTCCGAAAGCGAAATCACCGGATGCCGTTCTCCGAGAATGGTTCTCATTTCTTCTACCTTATTGGAATTATAGGTGGCGAAGAGGAGCGTTGTTTGCTGGTCCATAATGTTGCTGTGACAGGGTTGATTCAGATTCCGAAAATTTTTCTCAGGCAATCCCACAAGATTTTTTTTGCGGCCAGATCTTCTTTCAGCTCTCCCGGAGCGTCGCAGTACAGGTAAGTCCGGTTGTGATGCCCTTGTACCTGATACCGTGGAAATTCAAGCGGAAGCCCGATTTGGGCGGGGTTCACTCCGAACATAAGTACGATAGAAGCTCCGAAGACATGGGTCAGATCACCATACGCTACTTTATGTTCGGCAATACTGATCTGGTTCACTTCTTCCCTTCCGAGTTTGCACGCCTGCAGCAATTTGTCCAGAAAGGCGTTTTCATCTTTGGTGGCTGCCGTAGCCGTAAGGAGAAGAATTTTCCGGGGTTTTGTTACCTCTGCACCCATGTCATTGTTTTGCGATGTTTGCAGGGCATTCAATACAACCAAAGTTTCCTTGTATAATTCAGCGATGACTTTCGGTGACAGTTGAATATTGTCTAAACTCATTGCGGGCAGTTTTGACTTGGGTTTTTGTCGTTACTTTGTTGTAAAATTAAGGGTTATGGTTGCATCAGAAACGTTCAAGGTCCTGCGTGCGGAACGGAGCAAAATCAATGATATCAGTCTTGAGAACATACCCTTTGGCCGGCATTTTTCCGATCACATGCTTGAGGTCGATTATGCCCATGGAAGCTGGAGTACGCCTGAAATCAAGCCCTATCAACCCCTGATGTTTGAGCCCTCGTTGGCCGCCCTGCATTACGGACAGTCCATTTTTGAGGGTATCAAGGCCTACAAGGATCCGGCGGGAGCTGCCTGGATGTTCAGGCCGCATGATAATTTTCTTAGGTTCAATATTTCCGCACGGCGCATGGAGATGCCAGAAGTGCCTGAAGATATTTTCATGGAAGGGATGCGCCGTCTGATCGAGCTGGATCAAAATTGGATACCCCGCTTTGAAAACCACTCGCTTTATATCCGGCCGTTCATGTTCAGCACCGACCCCGCTATCGGTGTACGTCCGAGCGATTCCTACAAGTTCATGGTCATCCTAAGTCCTACGGGTCCCTATTATGCCAAACCGATGCGTATCCATGCGGAAGAGAAATTTGTTCGGGCCGTTCCGGGGGGAATCGGTTTTGCAAAGGCATCGGGCAATTACGGGGGCTCCCTCTTTCCCACTGCACAAGCGCATCTGGAAGGATATGACCAGGTGCTTTGGATGGATGCATATGAGCATAAATACGTGCAGGAATGCGGCACCATGAATGTATTCTTTGTGATTGGAAACAAGGTGGTTACGCCCGGCCTTGAGTCGGGTACCATTCTCGCCGGAATCACCCGGGCCAGCGCCATCACCCTGCTCGGGGAAATGGGCATTCCCGTGGAAGAGCGTGACCTCAGTATCGACGAAATCACAGACGCCCACCGATCGGGAACACTCCGTGAAATCTTCGGAACGGGCACTGCGGCAACCATATCACTGATCAAAGAGTTGAAATACAAGGAGATTCAAATGAGGTTTGATGTGGATGGATGGGAGGTGGCTCCTGCCCTTAGGAAGCAGCTGGATGCTATCCGTTACGGACTTGTTCCGGATTCCCACGGATGGATGTTCAAAGTATAACCGGCTAACCCTCCGGAATACCCTTTCCCGCATACTTTTCGCCCCGTTTCTTCGTTCTCTATTCAGATTTTTGGTTCATACATGCTCCTGCGGGGCGGATGAACCGATAAGTAATCCGAAAAGCCCGACTATGAAAAACTTCCTCCTGATGGCGGCGTCCACAGTATTCGTGGTTTCCAGCCTTTTTTTTGCTGCAGTTTTCGTTGTTGAAGTGGTTATCCGCCATTATCGTTTGCGGCTGAGGTTTTGATTGTACGATGGTGCTACCGGATTAAATAACCTGTTTGATTTTTTGGCTGAAGCCGGAACCCGATTTTGTCGGCAACTGGTTTTTTGATTCAATAAACCCTGTGAAAATGAAGAAATTTTACACCTTTCTGAATCTCGCCATGCTCCTGATATTGCTGGCTGCAGATGCCCGCTCCCAGAATTGTGGTACGCTTGCAGCGCAGTGCATT
>JBIIDU010000136.1:0-6572 GCA_044238165.1 Ferruginibacter sp.
GCCCAGCAGCGTGAGCAGGAACACTTCAACAAAAACAAGCGCCTGTCCGAACAGGAACTTGGGCATGTTGAACATGACTGTCTTTTTCAAAAGCGGCACTTCAAACGGCGCATCGGCGAAATAATCGCCCCAGAGGTATTGAGGCACATAGAGGATGAGGATCATTGCCGCACCAATCAGCGCTGAGGTGACGATTGCGTTCCGTTCTGTTTTGCGGATAACCCTTACTTCCTCATCGTTCAATAGATAGACGCTTCCGTCCGAAATTTTCTTGTTTGCCGGAAGTATGTTGTAAAATCTGCTGTACATGGTATGACGGTTTTGGAATCGTATGTGATGGTTTTGCCTGAATGATGTTTCCGGTAGTAGCCGATAGCGGTTCAGGAAGCCGGCTTTATATGCCTATGAGTTGAACATCGCCTCCATCTGTCCTCAGGGCCTCGGCAAGCCTTCCTCCGTGCGTGTCTGTAATGAAAACCTGTCCTGTATAGGTGCTGCAGACCTGAACAAGCAATTGCCGCATCCGCTCCGAATCGAGCTTTTCAAAAACATCATCGAGCAGCAGGAAAGGCGGCCTGCCGCGGTCTGCCTCCAGCAGGGACAGTTCCGCCAGTTTCATTGCGAAGAGCAGGCTTTTCCGCTGGCCCTGCGACGCCCGGTTTTTGAAGGGCAGACCTTCCATTTCGCAGAGCAGGTCGTCGCGGTGGATGCCCGAACCCGTTCGCTGAAGCAGGATGTCCTTTTCCCGTGATTCTTTCAGCAGTTCAGGGAAGGGAGTTGCTGTCAATTTCGATGCATAGGCAAGCGTTACAGTCTCATGGCCGGATGCGATGATAGTGTATTTGTCCACGGCCAGTTCGGCCAGTTGTTTGAGATATTCTTTTCTTCTCCGGTGGATATAATCACCTGCTGCAACTAGCTGGCTGTCGAACACATCGAGCAGCGTTCGGTCGTTGCTGAAGCCGTTGCTCAATTGGCGGAGTAGGCTGTTTCTTTGTTGGAGGATCTTGTTATACTGGATGAGTTGCTGCAGATATACGCTGTCGAGCTGACAAAGCGTGGTGTCGATGAAGCGACGGCGCTGTTCACCGGAACCGGTGATGAGTTCAATATCGTCGGGGGCGATGACTACGGCCGGAAATTTCCCGATATGTTCCGAAAGCCGTGTATAGGGCACTTCATCCATCCTGACTTCCTTCTTTCCACCTTCACGCAGCACAGCTGTTATCCGGCTGCCATCCAGGGTTCCGGCGATGCGAAACCCATCGCTTCCCTGCATGATATGCTGTGCGTCGGCACCGCTGTGGAAGTAACTCTTCGTGAAACAGAGATAGTAGATGGCGTCGAGCAGATTCGTCTTGCCGGCACCGTTGCGTCCGTGTATGCCCACTATACGTTCCCCGAATTCAAAACTGCTCTGGCCGTAATTCCTGAATTGGGTGAGCTCTATCTGGCTGATGAACGGCATAGTGAGGGGTTTGCTTGCCCGGTTTAAACGGGTTACATACGTTCGGGTACCTGTATACCCAGCAGGGCCATGCCGTCTTTCAGCACATACGCTGTAAGTGAGGCGATGGAGAGCCGCAGATTTTTTTTCTCCTCCGAATCGGCATGGATGATCTGCAGTCCGGCATAAAATGTGTTGAAACTTTTTGCCAGCGAATAAATATAGTGTGCGATTACAGAAGGATTCAACTCTTCAGCCGCTTGTTTGATGAGAGAGGGGTATTGTTCCAGCTCGATGAGCAATTGTTTTTCGAGGGGCAGCAGAGGCATTGTAATTGCGCCTGATTCCGGAGCTTGGTCCTGGACACCTGCTTTCCTGCCGATACTTCGGATACGCGCATAGGTGTACTGGATGAAGGGTCCGGTGAAACCGTGGAAGTCGATGCTTTCGCCGGGATTGAACACCATGGTTTTTTTCGGATCCACCCGCAAAAGGTAGAATTTCATTGCACCCATCCCGAGCACCTGATAGAGTTCGTTGAGCTGTTCCTTCGTGAAATCGTTCACCTTGCCCAGCACTTCGGTATGGTGTTGTGCCGTGGCGGCCATTTCATCGACCAGGTCGTCGGCATCCACAACGGTGCCCTCGCGGCTTTTCATTTTTCCTGTGGTGAGCTCCACCATGCCGTAGCTGAGGTGGTGGATGTTTTCGGCATTGGGCATACCCAGTTTCCGGCAGATGAGTTTGAGTACCTGCATGTGGTAGTTCTGTTCATTGCCGATTACGTAAATACTTTCGTCTATCCGGTACTGTTCGTATTTCTGTTGTGCAAGGCCGATGTCCTGGGTGATGTAGACCGATGTTCCGTCTTTCCGTTGCACCAGCTTTTCGTCAAGACCGTCAGCAGTCAGGTCGATCCATACGCTGCCGTCGTCTTTCCGGTAAAAAACATTTTTTTCCAGTCCCTGCCCGACGATGTCCTTACCCAGCAGGTAGGTATCGCTTTCATAATAGGTGATGTCGAAATCGCTGCCGATTTTGCGGTAGGTTTCGTCAAAACCTGCATAAACCCATCCGTTCATGGTGCGCCAGAGGGCCAGCACTTTTTCATCGCCATTTTCCCAGTCCACCAGCATCTGCCGGGTGGCCTGCATGATGGGGGCTTCTTTTTCCGCTTCCTCCTTTGTTTTGCCGAGCTCTACGAGTTCGTCTGTTTCCTTTTTAAGCGCCTCGTTGAATTGCACATAGTATTTGCCAACGAGATGGTCGCCTTTCATGCCGCTGCTTTCGGGAGTTTCGCCGTTGGCGAAGCGCTGCCAGGCCACCATGCTTTTGCAAATGTGGATGCCGCGGTCGTTGACGATGCAGGATTTGATGACTTCGGATCCGTTGGCCCGCAGAATTTCGGCCACGCTTTTGCCCAGGAAGTTGTTGCGCAAATGCCCGAGATGGAGTGGCTTGTTGGTGTTGGGGGAGGAGTACTCCACCATGATTTTGTGGCCTGAGGGTTTTTGGTGGCCGTACTGTTTTTCTGCGACGGCATGCTCAAGAAAATTTGACAGGCAGTTGTCGGTAAGCACCAGGTTCAGAAAGCCCTTGATGATGTTGTACCGGGTGAAATGATCCGGGTTTTCCCCGATAAGCCGGTCGCCCAGTTGCATGCCCAGCACGTCGGGAGCGAGGCGGAGACTTTTTACCAGGCCGAACAACACCACGGTATAATCGCCCTCGAATTCGGGCTTGGTGATGCCGAGCTGGAAATCGCTTTCGGAAAAAGGCCGGCCGTATAATCCGGAAAGTGCCTTGATTGTCAGTGCCTTGATGGTTCCTGTAAGGGTCATACTGCAAAAATAGGGTAGAAGGAGAAACGGCTTTTGTTTTGATGCTTAATGATTTGGTGACGGACAACAGTCAATTCTTATCGTATTATTCTTGCAATCCAATTTTCTCATTAACTGTGAATGAGTTCGAACCTTCGGTTTTTTCAATTAGAAAATCACATATATTTGATTGCATTTATGCAAAAGCCGCGCCGCATTTTGAACGAAAATTGTTACAGGATTTCCAGGTCCGCCTGCTTGATATGTGGATTCCTTCTTTTTTGGTTCAATCCTTTGCTTCAAGTTGGTGCCACACCTTTCAATGGTTTTTCCCCTGCTTCAGAAAACCCCTTTACGCTTGATACCCTGATTCGTCCCCGCGGAGGTTCCATACTGGCAAACCCTTCTATAAGCCCGTCGGGTTCACAGTCTTTTTGCGGATCGGGAACCCTGCAGGTGATAAATTTTACAGCGGGATCCACTTTTCAGTGGAAAAAGGATGGGGCTAATATCGGTAGTGGTGCTTTCAGTCTGGTGGTGACTGCAAGCGGTTCCTATACTTGCGATGTCACTTCGGGAGGGAATACGACTTCACTGACCGCCGTTGTTGTAACCATCAATGCTCTCCCGGTTGTCAGCCTCAATCCGGCCTCGGCTTCTGTTTGTCCTAGTGGGTCAGTGTCCATAACGGCAAGCGGTGCAAGTTCCTATACTTGGACTCCTGCTGCGGGATTAAATCAAACAACCGGTCCAACGGTGACCGCGACACTGTCTTCGCAAACTACCTATACCGTAACCGGAACAGGTACCAACGGCTGTCAGGACCAGGCCCAGGTTACTGTTGGCATCAAGCCCAAGCCGATAGCCTCATTCACCCGGGTACCGGCTTTAGGATGCCCGTTCAGCAAAAGGACGCTTGCTTTCTCCAGTACCTCCAATCCGAATGGTGCGGGGGCGCTGTCCTATTCATGGAATTTTGGCGATCCGTCTTCGGCTCCGAACAATACGTCCACCGACAATGATCCGTTGCACAGTTTTATTGGATCGGGATTTGGGAATGCGGATAATTTTACTGTGTCACTTACTGTAACGGCTCAAAATGGATGTAGCTCAGCGATTTCTCAGACATTAAATCTGTCATCTTTTCCTGATGCAAAATTAAATAGCAGTGCTACCGTCCGGGTATTTCAGGGAAAAAACTATTGGTCAATTTGCTCTAATCAAACAAGCTCTTCAATAAGCTTTGTAAACGCCAGTACGACCAACTCAATAAATACGAGTTATCGGATTATTTGGGGAGACGGAACGCCCGATTTTAACGCTTCTACTTTTGCTTCACCTCAAAGCCATAACTATAATATTGGTACATACTTATTGCGGTACATCGTAACAGCGGGAGGCTGTTCTGATACCACAGGGTATAATGTTTTTGTGGGAAGTAACCCTGTAATCGGACTAGGAAATCCCGGAAATACATCGATATGCTCGGGTTCATCATTAACGTTTCCTATTTCATATGTGAATCCAAGTGGAATTACGAATGCACCAGGTACAATTTATACAATCACTTTCAGTGATGGCACACCACCCATTACTTATACCCATCCCCCCAGTGGTTTACCTCAACCGACTGTGACACATGTTTTCGATTCAACAAGCTGCGGGAAACAGAGTCAAAACTATGTCAACTCTTTTTTTGCTAAAATAGAGGCATCAAATCCCTGTGGATCTTCATCTGCAGTGATTGATCCAATTTATGTCTCATCGAAACCAGTTGCATCATTTTCAATTTCTCCCAATGATACAGTCTGCCAGAATACAGTTGTTTCTTTGCTTAATACAAGCTCCGGCGGAAATGACGTTTCATCTGGGATACCTCTTGGGAGTTGCTCTTCCCCAAAATGGGTATGGGCAATAACTCCAGCAACAGGCTGGTCTTTGGTTAGCGGCGATTTGGGAAACACTTTTGGCGATACGAATCCAAATATCTGGACTGCAGGTACAAATTCTTTACAGATAAGATTCAATACTCCGGGTACTTATTCAGTCAAATTGTTGCTAGGCGGTAGTTCGCTATGTAACAACGACTCCATCACCCAAACCATTTGTGTCAATCCTACCCCCGTCGCAGCATTTACCATGGGCAGCGCTTCAGGGTGCGCACCCTTGAATGTTTCTGCGGCCAACTCTACCAACACTCCCTTATGCGGTACCAACAGTTTCGCCTGGTCGGTAAGTTATGCGCCCACAGCCGGATGTCAGCCCGACACCTCTAACTTCAACTATACTGGCGGAACTTCAGCCGGTTCAGCAAACCCGGCTTTCCGGTTCATCAGTCCGGGTACCTACACCGTTGGCATGACGGCCTCAGCTCCCGCCAGTGCCTGCTCCACCTCTGCACCGGTACAAACCGTTGTGGTCAAATCAAAACCAATTGTGTCATTGGCCGCCATACCCGACACCTGTTCACTTACCACCATCAATCCGGCCGCCACAGCGACCTGCCATATCACCGCCTCCACCACCTATGCCTGGACCTTTACCGGTGGCACACCCGGTTCCTCATCCAGTCTGGCACCCGGCGGTATTGCCTACAACACCCCCGGCAACTACACCATCAGCCTGAATGTTACAAATGAATGCGGTAGTACACCGGCATCTGAATCCTTCATCATCAAGCCCACCCCCGATGTCAGCGCCATCGGTAATATTACCAAGTGTGCGGGGCAGCAATCGGGTAATATCAATTTTTCGGGCTCGCTGGGAGGAACAGTTTACAGCTGGACCAACTCCAACACCTCGATAGGACTTGCCGCCAACGGAACCGGGAACATTCCTTCCTTTACGCTTACCAACAGTACCGGATTGGCGATAACCGCTACCATAACAGTAACACCTACCCTGAACGGGTGCACCGGTACGCCGAAATCCTTCACGATTACCGTGAATCCGAATCCTTCTATCACCGTAAACAGCCCATCGATATGCCTGGGGCAGTCCGTCACACTTGCAGCTTCGGGAGCCGATACCTATACCTGGAGCCCGGCTACCGGGCTGAGTGCCACCACCGGGAATCCCGTCACTGCTTCACCAACAACCACCACTGCCTATACTGTTACCGGGGTGATTACCGCCTCTACCTGTTCTTCAACAGCAACGGCCACCGTAACCGTCAATCCGGTACTTACCATTGCCGGAACCAAGGTGGATCCCAATGCTTGTGCCACTGCCACCGGATCCATCACCATCAGCGGCCTGATTGCCGGTACCAGCGGCTATGTGCTCAATTATTCCAAAGGGGGTAC
>JBIIDU010000137.1:0-6549 GCA_044238165.1 Ferruginibacter sp.
AAAGCAATTTGAGGGGAAGGTAAAGCGGATGAAATCAAGGAAATACATTGAGGGATTGGTGGCTCAGGGGTAGAGCATCCCGATTTTAATCGGGAGGGTCCTGGGTTCGAGTCCCAGCCAGATCACAAAAGGAATTCAGCGATGGGTTCCTTTTTCAATTTATGCCGTTTGCCTATATCATTTATTCTGCGAAGCTTGATAAGTATTATGTTGGAGCTTGCACAGACTTGCAAAGGCGGTTGTACGAGCATAATATAGGCCATTCAAAATTTACTTCTTTAGGGGTTCCCTGGGAACTAAGGTATTCAAAGGAGTTTCCCACACTTCCCGAAGCAAAGCAATTTGAGGGGAAGGTAAAGCGGATGAAATCAAGGAAATACATTGAGGGATTGGTGGCTCAGGGGTAGAGCATCCCGATTTTAATCGGGAGGGTCCTGGGTTCGAGTCCCAGCCAGATCACAGAATTAGCCCCACCGACGCGTGGGGTTTTTTATGTCTTGATTTTCAGGGATTTGTAATTTCAAGTTAATGTAGCCGTTCTCCTATCCCCTTCAATTGTTTCACTACTGTTACGCTTTTTCTTCCCGCAGTGTTACCGGGTAATTCGTGGCAAATATTTTTAACCACAAAGTGCACCAAGGAATGTACCAGGGCCACAAGGATCTTCGAGTGGTAACTGCTAAGTTCTCGGGTAAGAATCCTCTAATCCTGAAATCCTGAGAATCCTGATTCAGACAAGAGAGGTTTGAAAGTCTTCAGCCCGGCCCATCATAGTCCTCATTCAATCAGATTAATCATAGTTCAGACAAAAATGCTGTCCGGACTTTGAATCAGATAATAAAATGGTTCTTGAGCCACGAACCAAGGCGAAGAATTCGGTTTCAGGAAGCCGCAACGTCCTTTGGCTTTCGCTCAGGGCCGATCAAAGAGACGTTGCTGATAAGTAGTGTCTACTAAGGTTGTTGTTCAATAAGACCAACAACGGCCAAAGGGCCATTCCTTTTTCATGAATCCAAATAAAAACCCCGCCATCAGACGATGACGGGGCTCTTCAAACGGTAGCCGGATTCAAAAGGAAAGTCCCATCCCGACGGAGAGATTCATAACACCCAGGTTTTGTTCCACATCCGAAGTCTCTGTGCCGCCGTTGGTGACGGTGATGCTGGTTACCGGTTTTGTTTTCAGGTAATCGAGGTTTGCAAAGAAACAGGCCTTAGAAGATATATGATAGCGCATCGCTGTACCTAACTGCCATGCAAATGCCGACTGCCATTTTTCATTTGAACTGGCTCCCGATGAGGAGGTGCTGGCACTAATTACCGGAAAATTGGTATGGGCCAATCCACCCAGCAAACGGAAGTCGAAATTCAATTTGTCGTTGGCGGCTACTGTTGCCATGGGGCCTGCCAGAAAACTAAAGTACTGCCAGTGGTCGGCCGATACCTGGAAACTGGGGTCTTCCACAACCATCATGGATTTCAGCGGGCCTTCATCCAACTTGTACCGGGCATAACCGATATTGGCCGCAATACCGAAGTTATTGCCAATCAGGTATCCGTACTGCAAAGCGGCATTCACTCCGGTTTTGGCGAATCCGGCACCATCATCGGGGTTGACCGATTTTGATCCGAACTTACCCAAAGGGAAAGAGGGACCTACCGAAAGGGCGAGATACATCTTGTTCTCCTTTTTTTCTGCTTGCCCGGCCGGCATATCCTGTGCGCACACTTGAAGCAGTGGAAGTCCCGCAAGGGCCAATAGTAACATTTTCTTTTTCATAATCAGGGTTTTTGATTTTTGTATAACATGACTCCGCAAAAGTATTTCTGCAACTGTAGGCGGAAAATGACCGGCAAGAGGCAAACAGTTGATATTCGTCAGCACACGTTATTATACCCGGCGAATAATAACCTGTATCGGGCGCAAAAAAAACATCCGCCCCATCGGGCGGATGTTTGGAAGAATATTCGGGAGAAGGTTTATTTTTTTGCTGCAGGCGCTGCCGGGGCTTTTGCTGCTGCCGGAGCTGCTTTGGCCGTGGCTGCCGCTTTGGGTGCTGCGGCTTCTTCCTGCTTCAACTGTCGCGTCATGGTTACGGAAGCGATAGGAATACGGGGTGAATTCATGATTTCCAAATTCGGGGCGTTCACATCCTGCACCCGTACGTTGCCGTTGAGTTCAAGGGCACTGATGTCGAGTTCAATGAACTCGCGCAGGTCTTTGGGAAGGCACTTCACCTTGAGGCTTTTGATTTTGACGACGAGTTTGCCACCGGCCCGCACACCAGCCGGTGTTCCTGTGAACTTGATGGGTAAGGTTACGGTCACTTTCTTATCGGCAACCAATTCCAGAAAATCGACGTGGATCAGTTTGTCCGATACCTTGTCGAATTGCAGGTCTTTCAGCACGCAGCGGTGAGATTTTCCTTCTACGTTCACCTCAATCACCATGAATTCGGGCGTGTAGATAAATTTTTTGAATGCCACAGCCGGGCTGGCAAAATTGATTTCCTGAGCACCTCCGTAAATTACAGCTGGCACTTTTTCCTCCAGGCGCAGTTGGCGGGTGGCTGATTTGCCAAATGCGGTCCGGATTTGTCCGTCGATTGTAATTGATTTCATGTGTGTATAGTTGTTTGTTTTTTAATAGTCACGTGGAATACCCTGTTCTCAATTCCGTTTGGTATCAAGTAATCGTAATGGGTATTTCATTTTATGGTTTGTTTTGTTTTTCCCTTAGTGATGCATAGGTACGGTCAAGCGGAAATCCGAAGTACCGGCCTTTTTTTCGGACGGCGAAGGTAGGGATTTTAGCCCGGAATGACGAAGCTTTTCCGGGTTCCGCGAAGGATAAATGGGAGGCTTTATTTTTTGTTGGCGATCTTACTTCGAAGAAAAAGGCTATTTATACTTCTGTTTTCAAGGGCGTTACGTATGGCGATGGCAAATAATTCATCGGTGGATACCACTTTGATTTTCTCGCACCCGGGTTTCACGGGTATGGTGTCACACACCACCAATTCCTCCAATACGCTGTTTTGTATGTTTTCATAGGCGTTGCCGCTCAGCACGGGGTGGGTGCAAAATGCGCGTACGCTGCGTGCTCCTTTTTCCTTGATGAGCAGGGCGCTTTTGGCCAGTGTGCCCCCGGTATCGCAGATATCGTCAATAAGCACCACATCGCGGTCGGCCACATCGCCAATCAGTACCATGCTGGCGATTTCGTTGGCCCGTTTGCGGTGCTTGTCGCAAATGACCATTTCGCATTCGAAGTAAGTGGCCACTTCGCGGATGCGGTTGGCGCTGCCCACATCGGGTGCGGCAAATGTGAGATGGGCAAGATTGAGGTTTTCGATATAGGGGATGAAGATGGCCGAGGGATCCATATGGTCCACCGGAATATCGAAATAGCCCTGGATCTGGGGAGCATGCAGGTCCATAGTCACCAGCCGGTCGGCTCCTGCCGCCACAATCATGTTGGCCACCAGTTTGGAGCCGATGGCTACCCGTGGGCGGTCTTTACGGTCCTGACGGGCATAGCCGTAGTAGGGGATTACGGCAATCACTTTATAGGCCGACGCCCGCTTGGCCGCATCAATCATCAGCAGCAGCTCCATCAGGTTGTCGGTAGGCGAAAACGTGCTTTGAATGAGAAAGACATACTGGCCCCGGATGCTGTCGCGGAATTCAACCCCGATTTCTCCGTCGCTGAAACGCTGTATATTCACTTTTCCTAATGGCTGACCGAACTTTTCGGCAATGGCCTGTGCAAGGTAATGTGAGCCTGTTCCTGAGAAAATACTGGCCCGGTGAAGCGTGTTCATGGTGAAATCGGAATGGGTGAGGAAATGCTTGCGCAAAACTATCATTAAAAAATTGTTGTTGTATGACTGCTGTGAAAAAAACATCAAAACTTCACACATCCATCAAAAACTGGGCTACCGACGACAGGCCCCGGGAAAAATTACTGGCAAAAGGTGCCGAGGCGCTCAGCGATTCCGAATTGCTAGCCATACTGATCAACAACGGCCACCGCGAAAAATCGGCGGTGGACATTGCCCGGGAACTCTTGTTGCTGGGAAACAACAATCTCAGCGAACTGGGCCGGCTCGATCTCAGCGCATTGCGGGGTGTGAAAGGAATCGGCGAGGCAAAGGCCATCACCATCGCCGCTGCGCTTGAACTGGGCCGAAGGCGCCATGCCTCCGCAGCGCTGAGCCGTACGGCCATCGGCTCGAGCCGCGATGTGGCCGATTTCCTGAGAACAACCATCAAGGACAATTCCCGCGAGGTTTTCGCCATCCTCTACCTGAACCGTGCCAACAAGGTCTGCCATTTCGAAATCATCAGCCGCGGCGGCATCACGGGCACGGTGGCCGACCCGCGTCTCATCATGCGGGGTGCACTGGAGAAAAACGCCACCGGCATCATCCTTTGCCACAATCATCCTTCGGGGAACCTGACTCCCAGTGCGGCCGATGCAGCGCTCACGCAGAAAATCGCGGAGGGCGCCCGTTTGTTCGACATCACCCTGCTCGACCATATCATCGTCAGCGAAGAGGGCTACTTCAGTTTTGCCGACGAGGGCAGGTTGTAAGCGGCGGCCGGGGGATTCCGGTTACTTCAGGGGTCTGGGTTTTCCGCTTCTTATTTTATGCACCTGCATTTTATTCGGAGATTTATGTGAACATTTGCTGCGCATGAAGGGAATTGTGTATAAAAGTACCGGAAGCTGGTATGCGGTTAAAACTACGGAAGGTGTTGTGCTGCAGGCCCGGATCAAGGGGCGGTTCAAGATTGATGACATCACTTCCACCAATCCCATCGCGGTAGGCGATGTGGTGGAGCTGGAGCCGGAGCCCGATTCGGATGCCAACGCGGTGATCACCGGCATTGATGCGCGCCGCAACTACATCACCCGTACCTCTCCGCACAACCGGCACCAGCATCATATCGTGGCTTCGAACCTTGATCAGTCGCTGCTCTTTGCCACGATCCGTCAGCCCCGCACTTCCACCGGTTTTATCGACCGTTTCCTGATTACCGCCGAGGCCTATCATATTCCTGCCGTCATCGTGTTTAACAAAACCGATATGCTCGACGGGCGTTCTGCGGCGCAACTTGAAGAAATGCTGCGCATCTACCGGGGTGCGGGCTACCGGGTGGAGACGATGAGCCTGGAAACAGGCGAAGGGGTGGGCGCGGTGATGGACTTGTTGAAAGGGAAAACAAGTTTGCTGAGCGGACATTCGGGTGTTGGTAAGTCTACCTTCATCAACCATATCTTTCCCGAATTGCGGCTGAAGACGAACGAGGTGAGCGGGTGGAGTGGAAAGGGCTTGCATACCACCACGTTTGCAGAAATGTTTGACCTGCCTTCAGGTGGAAGAATCATCGACACGCCGGGAATCCGGGAACTGGGACTGGTGAATATTTCCCGTCAGGAACTATCTCATTATTTTCCCGAGATGCGGGCTTTGCTTCCGGAATGCCGTTTCAACAACTGCCTGCATGAAAACGAGCCGGGCTGCGCAGTGAAGGATGCCGTTTCTTCAGGACGGGTTGATGCCGAGCGGTATGCGAATTATCTCATCATTGCGGAAACCCTTGACGGGAAAAAATACTGAGATTCAATAGGCTTTTTTCTCCAGAAACCTGGCTACCTCAAGCACTGCATTGTTTCCGACCTTTCCAATGTTTGCCTGAACAGGCAGGATGGACACACCGTTGAAGATGTTGTAATGCAAGGTGAGCAGCGCGTTGTTGTAGCGGAAGTCCCATTCGAGGCTTTCGGCCTCATCGACCTGATTGAGGAAAATGACTTTGAGTTCCTGGGCCAGTGTATTGGCGATGGCGTAGAATTTGGAGATGCCGCAGTTGTCGTCAATGACCGCTTCGGTATTTCCGTTGCTGTGGGTGAGGTGGTAGCACATGGGTTATAGGGTTTTACTGATTACGGATCTGAACTGCCATTTGGATGCCTGCCTGCCAACCCGCTGCACTTACTCCCGGTAGCTGGTGCGGCCCCCGCGGTATTTCGCCTTTTTGCTGGCTTTCACATCTTTGGGATCGCCGGCCAGTATTTTTTCAGCGCCTACGTTTCTGCCATCGCCCTTGCAGCCCAGCTTCTCCGATTTTTTGAAGAGCGAGCAACCCGCAAGCAACTGAAGGGCTGCCAATACCACAATCATTTTTTTCATAACAGGATAGTTTTGATTGACAAGGGGAAGGGGCCCCCGGATATCATTTTTTCTGAGGCGCTTGTCCGTCATCGCCGATCGGATCGCCGTACCAGCTGCTGTACAACACATAATTGGCGGCAATCCGCTCAATTTCTCCTTCCACCAGCGCGGCCGAAACCGTTTTCACTTTTTTGGCCGGCACCCCTGCGTAGATGCTGTAGGGCTCCACTTCGGTATGTTCGAGCACCACGGCGCCGGCAGCGATGATGCTATGGCTTCCGATACGGGCATGGTCCATGATAATGGCGCCCATTCCCACCAGCACATGATTGTCAATAACGCATCCGTGCACAATCGCATTGTGCCCG
>JBIIDU010000138.1:0-6493 GCA_044238165.1 Ferruginibacter sp.
CAGATAAGCAAGCAGGGATGCCGCATGAAATGAAAATCTCCCTCGATGCGTTTCATGCAAAATGCGTACACCTGTTTTACTGCCAATCGTTAATGCGGCTTCAATCACTCTGCAGTTATCATCAAATGAATAATAATCTTTGCCGGTGTGTGAGTTGATAAAGTTGGGTTGTAGCGCTGCCAGCTCGGTCAGGCTTTTCTCCATCCGGCAGATATATTCATCAACCGGGTCATTTTCGGGCGAGGTAAGTTGTTGTGCAATAAATATAAATTCAGGGGTGTTGCGCCGTACCTCGTTCAGCTCTTTCATAAACAACGACGCGAACTCGCCCGATGGCGCAGGCAAATACAGTTCAATGCCCTCGTATCCGGCCGTCAATATTTTCTCAACAAACACATCCGGCTGTTCATTTTCGCAACCCCAATAGGTGCAGCAGTATGTTATTCGCAAAATATCAGTTTTGAAAGATGACAGGATTGATGGGTGTATTGATCACCTCACCCACCTTTGCCCCGGGGCACCAGGTATTCCAGTCGTTGATTTGATTTTTATTATCGGGATTTTTCAACACCATGTCCTTGTCCATATAGATCACAGTCATCACTTTTCGCACCTGATCTGTTGTGTTGGCGCCTGCACGGTGAAATACCCAGCCGCTGTGAAAACTAACTTCCCCCAGATCAAAGGGCTCGACAACATGTTTGAAATCGGTTACTCTCAATTTCTGCTGGATAGCCGCCTCGCTTTCGTCGCTTATTTCCAAATCACGACCTTCCACAATGTGGTGGCTGCCTGCACTGAATTCCAACGGCCCCAGTTCCAGGGGTGTTTCCTGCAAGGGTATCCATGCCGTTATTGTCTTATCGCTTTCAAGCGGCCAATAGTATTGGTCGGCATGCCAGGGTGTAATACCGCCCCCGCCCTCCTTAAACAAAGCCTGGTCGTGATAGATCCTTACACCGTCTGTCTGCATCAAATTTGCAGCAATCCGAGCGAGTCGCTTGCTGAACACCAGTTCCTTCACAACTTCATCTTCCCGCCACAAGTTAAACAACTGCAAAAACGCTTTGCCATAAGTGCTGCGCTCCTCCAGCGGTTTCACCTCATGATTCATGATGGCTACCCTCTTGCTGATAGCATCATTAAAAAATGAAAGAACGGCTGCATCAAAAACCTGCTTCAGCTTGATGTAGCGGTTTTGCCGGTAAAATTCAATTTGCTCGTTTGTGAGCGGGTATGGCTTTACAAGTGTATCCATCAGTTCCGAAGGAATTACAGACATAAGATTTTAGGTTTAATACGAAAGTGACGTTACTTTTAGCCCAATAATTTCCCCGTATAATGCCGATGTGATAGCTGTTTGGGCCAATGAAATTGGTCCATTACAGATATCCAATCGGTATAAAATTATCCGAAACAAGTGTTCAGGAACAGCACTGAATACGTCAGTAATTACACTATATTGACAGAATGTCCTATTTTCAAACATCTAAAAGGATAAATAGTGGTATATGAAGCCCTTGCTGGAAAATTTAACGTCTAAAATGGGTCGCCATTCCTTTATGGCATTCGCAGTGAGTCAACCTGGGTTTGATTTCTACTGGCATTACCACCCCGAGTATGAGCTTACGCTCATCATAAACGGGAAAGGCCGGAGATTAGTCGGGGACAGCCATGAAAATTTTCAACCTGGAGACCTAGTACTCATCGGGCCGGGACTCCCGCACACCTGGGTAAGTGGCGGAGGTGTCAAAGGCAGATCGGAAGCCGTAGTCATACAGTTTTCACAGGATTTTATGCAGCGTTTTGCGGACCTGGATGAATTGTCGGCCATCAATAAATTGCTTTTGCGGGGAAAGCAAGGCCTTTTGTTCAAAGGCAAAATACCGGCTGCTGTGAAACAACAGATTCAACTCCTGCCGGGGGAAACAGGTGTTGAAAAAATTACCGGCCTGCTGAAAATCCTGAATGAACTCTCTGGATTAAAATCGTCATCGCTGGCATCTTCATTCTATCAGCCGCTTAAAGGAAAGGAAAATGAAACGCGCATCAACAAGGTGTGCCAGTTTGTGCAAAAGCATGCGGCTGAACCATTGACCATTCACAAAGCGGCGGCTTTAATTCATTTGTCTCCCGGCGCGTTCTGCAAATTTTTCAAACGTATCACCGGCAAAACATTTTCCGATTATGTCAATGATATCCGCATTGCCCATGTGTGCACCCAATTATTGGCTACCGACAGGCAAATAGCTGAAATCGCTTTTATGAATGGTTTTGAAACGCTTACCTATTTCAACCGGGTTTTTCTGAAAAAGAAGGGGATTCGACCCGGCCAATACAGATCAAATCATTCATTGTAACCCATGGTCAAGCTCGCCTGTCAAAAAACCACTTTGATTGAACTTCCATCAACCAAAAAATTGCGGCATTAACCAAGGAGGGCTCCTCATTCAAAATTTAACATTCAACACACAACACCCTTCAAATGACTTTTGTGTGATAGAATTAGTCACCCCTCCTTCCGCATCCGAAACGTAAAATATTGCTGTGTGAAATAACTGAACGCGATCACGAATGCGGTCACCAGCACCTGGGCCAGCACAGGATGAAAGTGCAGGTATTGTACGAACATTTTGAGCAGGACATAGTTGATGGCCAGGTTCGACAAAAAGGAAAGCAGGTAACGGAACAACTGGATTCGTCCCCGCAGGTACGACCCGGTGAAAACGACATACTTGTTAAGCAGAAAGCCCATCACGAACACCGAACAGGAGGAAATGACCAGTGCGATGGTATAAGCGGCAAAATGTAGGGACCCTATGGAAACCACCTCATTGCCCAACCGGCTATACACAAGGGTGAAGAGCAAAAAGCCCTGCACCACATTCGCACCGCCGCAGGCTGCGTAACGGAACGTCTGCAGGGGCATGATCCTGCGGAAGGGCGGATAAAAAAAATCAATGACCGTTATGATAAATTCACTGACCATATTTCCGGTACCGGGCTATTTGAGCACATAGCGGATTCCAATGCCGCCCCAGTTGCCGGCAAAGCCATTGTTATCGTTGGATCCGAATTCAAAAGAGGGTTGCCAGTCGACAGAAAGATTGACGGGCGCTTTTTCAAATTTGTAATCCAGGCCGATGACACCGTCAATGCCTACACCCGTTCCGCCACCATAGGAAGAACTATAAAAGCCGATATGCGCCCCGCCGCCGAAATACCAGCGAAGCCCGTCAATGATGTTCAGGTCCTTATGTATCTCATAAAGTCCGGTGATGCGAAGTCCTCGGGTCCAGAAGTATCCCAGTCCTTCCAAAGCGACGTCGTCCTTGATGAAATGCTTGATACTGGCGGAAAATGGATAAAACTTGATACCGGCGGCGGTAGTATAGTCAGATCCTCCGCTTTTCTGGGCACGGACATCCCCTGCGCAAAGTGCGAATGAGATAACTAAAAGTGCGATGATTGTCTTTTTCATGCGTTTCAGTGTTATAAGGTTTTGTAATTGATTTTTGGAGGCGGTCATGCATAAAGCTGTTCCCGCAACTCCTTTATCCGGCTGTCGGCCAGATACTCGTCGTAGGTCATCAACCGGTCGATGATTCCCTTCGGCGTGATTTCTATGATGCGGTTGGCCACTGTCTGCATGAACTGGTGGTCGTGCGTTGCCACTAGAACGATTCCCGGGAAACTGATCATTCCGTCGTTGAACGCAGTGATGCTTTCGAGATCGAGGTGGTTGGTGGGCTCGTCGAGGATGACCACATTGGGGTTCTGCAGCATCATTTTACTGACCATACAGCGCACCTTCTCACCCCCGCTGAGCACCGAGGTCTTCTTCATAATCTCATCACCGCTGAACAGCATCTTGCCCAAAAAGCCGCGGAGAAAATCCTCATCCACATCCTTGGTTCCGGGCGGCACATACTGACGCAGCCAGTCCATCAGGTTGAGGCTGCCGGTGAAAAACTCGGTGTTGTCGTTCGGCAGGTAGGCGGTAGTGACCGTGGTGCCCCAGCTGAACTTACCACTGTCGGGGTTCAGGCGACCGTTGATGATTTCGAAGAAACTTGTAATGGCGAGCGGGTTCCGGCTCAGGAATGCAATTTTCTGACCTTTTACGATATCGAAATTAAGGTTGCTGAATAGCTGTTTCCCGTCGACAGAAAGGGCCAACCCCTGCACGTCGAGAATCTGGTTGCCCACTTCACGCTCGGGCTTGAAGATGATGCCGGGATATTTCCGGTTGCTGGGCGTGATATCTTCAAATACCAGCTTGTCCAGTGCTTTTTTCCGGCTGGTGGCCTGTTTGCTCTTGGAGGCGTTGGCGCTGAACCGGGCAATGAATTCAAGCAGGTCCTTTTTCTTCTCCTCCGTCTTCTTGTTCTTGTCGGAAGCCTGTCGGGCGGCCAGCTGAGAGCTCTCGTACCAGAACGTGTAATTACCGGTATAGATCTTTATCTTCTGCTTGTCGACATCGGCCACATGCGTGCATACGGCATCCAGAAAATGCCGGTCGTGGCTGACCACCAGCACGATGTTCTCATAATCGGCCAGAAAATTCTCTAGCCAGGATATGGTTTCCACATCGAGGTTGTTGGTAGGCTCATCGAGCAGCAAAATATCGGGGTTGCCGAATAGGGCCTGGGCCAGCAACACGCGCACCTTCACGTTGGCAGGAATGTCGGCCATCAGCTGCTGGTGCATCTCTTCCTTCACCCCCAGCTGGTTGAGCAACTGGGCGGCGTCGCTTTCAGCCGTATAACCACCCATTTCACCGAACTCGTTCTCAAGTTCACCGGCGCGGATGCCGTCGGATTCGCTGAAATCCTCCTTCAGATAAATGGCATCCTTCTCGAGCATGATGTTCCACATTTTCTGGTGGCCCATCATCACGGTACGCAGCACCGTTTCCTGGTCGAAGGCGAAATGGTCCTGACGCAACATAGCCAGGCGCTCTCCAGGTGTGATGGATACGGTGCCCTTATTGGGCTCGATTTCGCCGCTGAGGATTTTGATGAAGGTGGACTTTCCCGCTCCATTGGCCCCGATCACACCGTAGCAGTTGCCCTTGGTGAAACCAATATTCACTTCATCGAACAGCACCCGCTTCCCGTAGGCCAGCGTAACATTTTGAACAGTAATCATAATTTGAAAATGGGCGCAAAGTTATGTTTTTTCAGCACAGCATGTGAGCAACAATTTGAACAACACCCCAAAGCCGGTTCAAAAATCAACAACAACAAAACCTGAAAGATACGGGCCGCTGTCCTGCAAGGAATCAGTGCAGGAAATGATTCTCTGCGCAGGTTTTGTCTTTTCCCAAAAAAAACATTGCCCAATGGCAGAAAAATATATTTTTGAGCCGCAAAAGGCATATCGCCCTGCGAAAAAATTAAAACCTTTTTAAAATGAAACTGGCAAACGTGTTAATCGCAACAGCAATTGTTGCAACGGCAGGATTCACGAGCTGCAAACCGAAAGATGCAGACATCAAATCCGCCATCGAGAAAAAAATCAGCGCTACTCCTGAAATGGCCGGCACCACCGTTGATGTGAAAGACGGTGTGGCAACCCTGTCGGGCAACTGCAAGGATGACGCCTGCAAGCAAATGTGTGAAAAGGAAGTGGCCACCATCAAAGGTGTGAAGTCGGTGGTGAACAACTGCACCGTCACTCCGCCCCCTCCCCCGCCCGCTCCCGTTGTCATCAATGTCGATGAGCAGCTGATCAAGGCCGTAGCCGATGCCGTCAAGGATTTTCCGACCGTGAAAACTGCCGTGAAAGAAGGCGTAATCACCCTCACCGGCACTATCAAGAAAGAAGGCCTTCAGAAGCTGATGCCTGCCCTGCAGTCGCTGAAGCCGAAGAAAGTAGAAAATCAATTAACCATTCAATAATCAAACCAAAAGGAGGAACATAACATGTCAGTAGCGGATAAATACAAACAACTTACCGAAGCTGCAGCAGCCAGCGGTGTTGCCGATCTCGCAGTCCGGGAGCAAGATGGTGTTTTATACGTGGATGGAACCGCCCCGAATGCGGCTGCCAAAGACCAACTCTGGTCCATTTACGACAACATCGACCCTAACTACGCCAGCGGCGATCTGGTGCTGAATGTGAAAGTGAGTGTGGACGCAGCTGTAAGCAAGGTAAAAGTAACCACACAAAGCAGCAACTTGAACATCCGGAAAGGCCCGGGCACCGACCAACCCATTGTTGGCAAGGCTGCCCACGGCGAAATCATAACACTGGTGAATCAGAGCAATGAGCAGTGGTGGATGGTACGTGCCGCCGACGGAACAGAGGGCTATTGCGCAGCGCAGTACCTGACTCCGGTTTCGTAATGCATTCCAAATTCATTATAAGAAAGAGGCTTCGGCCTCTTTTTTTATGCATCAACCTTGCCTGTGTCGGGGATGTTTTGCAGAACATCAGATTTGAAACAGCACCGATAAATGCATAGTGGGCAATTTCACCCAGTTCATCG
>JBIIDU010000013.1:0-21419 GCA_044238165.1 Ferruginibacter sp.
TCATCCTGTTCATTTTTGCCGCCATTGTAGCCGGTGGATTATACAAGAAAATCGATCTGTTCGACACGTTCATACAAGGTGCGAAAGGCGGATTTGACACCGCGGTGCGCATCATCCCCTACCTGGTAGGCATGCTGGTAGCCATCAGCCTGCTGCGCAACAGCGGCGCATTTGACCTGCTGATCGGGGGGCTCAAGCAATTGTGTGCCGCGCTGGGAGCCGATACCCGCTTTGTAGACGGGTTGCCCACCGCCATCATCAAACCCTTCAGCGGCGGCGGCGCCCGGGGCATGATGGTGGACACGATGAAGACCTTCGGACCCGATTCCTTTGCCGGGCGGCTGAGCTGCATCCTGCAGGGCAGCAGCGATACCACCTTCTATGTGGTGGCGGTCTATTTCGGCGCGGTGGGCATCCGCAACACCCGCTACGCCATCGGCACCATGCTGCTGGCCGACCTGGCCGGGATTCTCACCTCCATCGGGCTGGCCTACCTGTTTTTCGGGTAATATACAACGTGAGTTAATCCACAACACCTCCTGATTCTCCCGTATACGGTCTTCTCCAATTGATTGTTTTACGAAAGTGTTTATCATTCAGCCAAAAAAATCAGGTATAATGACGATAAAATCGCTGTTTGGTACCAATGAAATGGTCCATTGCAGATAACCAATCGGTATTATGCCGCTCCTCCGGAGCTCTATCCGCTCATTCAGGCTGTTCCTAGCCATATTTCGCCCCTCTGGGGCTACAATCAAAGATTCCCAGAGAATGGATTCAAATCAAATCAGTTACTCCAAGAGCTGATGCATCAGCATTGTCTTGAAATTATTCTCAGGCATCAGGCACCCTGCCAGCCTTATTGCAAGAAGCAAACTGAATATACGAATTAAAGCTCCTGAGGTGCGACATTCCATAAGATCATTGCAACACACAAATCAAAGCTCCGGAGGTGCGAAGTAATGATAGAACATTGCGAAACACGAATTAGGGCTCCAGAGGAGCGGTTTTTCAAAAGATCGTTGCAACAAACAAATAAAATCTCCGGAGGAGCGACATCACAATTGATCGTCGTCAACCGAAAATAAAAGCTCCGCGAGGAGCGACATATCAATAGAACGTTGCAAAACACGAATTAGAGCTCCAGAGGAGCGACATAAACGACAAACAAAGAAGAATTAAATTTTTTTAACGCGGGGAAGGATATTCAAAAGATACCTAGAAAAAAGAGTATAGTCAATGCCAGACGTATTCACCGACGCGAAGATTGTTTCCTGCCTCCGGCATCGGGAACGCCAACGGCCACATGCTCATCCTCCTCGTCTTCGAAACCATAGTCACCCAGGAAACGGGCCAGCGCACGCGCATGGTAAATGTTGCGGTTGAAACGGTTGCCGGTGACGATGATCACGGCCGAATCCTGCGGCAGGCGGATGAAGGTGGCGTTGTTGCCATGCCACCAGCCGTTGTGGTAAACAATCTTTTTGCCCGAGGGCAGCAGGAACAGGCGCCAACCCAGACCGTAATTGCGGATGCCGGGCTTCTCGTTGCTGTAGGGCGTGAAAGCGGCTTTGAGCAGCGCAGGACTCAGGAAGGAAGTGTCGTACAGCGCGGCATCCCAGCGCAGCAGGTCGCGGGGCGTGGTGTAGATGTTCTTGTCGCCATACACGGCGTCGAGGCAGGTGACGGCCATTTCCGTGCCCCGCCAGTCGTAACTGGGCACTGCCGTATGCGCCATCGAAGTGTCGTACACGAAACTGTTGCGCATGCCCAGCGGCGCAAACATATTTTCGTGTATATACTGACGGTAGTTTTTGCCGGAAATCTTTTCAATGAGCAGCGCAAGCAACGCATAATTGGTATTGCAATAGCTGAAGCGCGTGTCGGGCTTTTCGATGCCGGTGAGCTCCGTTTTGCGTGCTACCAGATAATCGAACACATCCCGGTTGCGCACCGTCTTATCCGCAGGCCATCCCAGCTTTTCCATGAAATATACATAGTTGGGCAATCCGCTTCGGTGATTGAGCAGGGTGCGCACGGTGACTCCCGGATAGTTGAATTCCGGAAAATGGCGCTCCAGGCTGTCATCGAGCCGCACCCTGCCCTGCTGCACCAGCTGCAGTACGGCCATGGCGGTGAAGGTTTTGGACACGGAGGCCACATGCAGCGGCGTGGTGCTGTTGACGGTATCGGTTCCCGGCAGGTGTGCGGTACCGTTATAAGCTTCGAACACCACTTCGCCGTTTTTGGCCACCAGCATGCCGCCGTTGAAATTCCTGGCCATCAGGAAGGTGTCGTACCAGCTGCGGCAGGAATCGGCCAGGCGTTGGCGGAAAGCGGGGTCAAGCGGGGTGAAAACGGGAGCGGAGGATTTTTTCAGGACGGCTGATTTGCCGGCTCCGGCTTTTTCGCCGGTGCCACCGCAAGATGCGAGGAACACCAAGGCGGCGGAAAGCCCGATGGCGGGCCACCATTTGCGCAAGAAGGTATGGGAGCTAACGGCTATGCCTGTCATGGGATATATTTGCAAAATAAGACAAACTCCATGAGCGGCAAAAACAATACCAGCTACCCGAAGGAAAAAATCAATATCCTGTTTCTCGAAAACATAAGCCAGGCCGCAGTGGATTTCTTTAACAGGGAAGGATACACGAATGTGCGCAGGATCGCCGGTGCGCTGAGCGAAGAGCAGTTGCTGCGGGAGATCCGCCAGGTGCATTTGCTGGGCATCCGGAGCAAAACACTTGTCACACCACAGGTTCTGGCTGCCGCCCCGAAACTGCAGGCCATCGGCTGTTTCTGCATCGGCACCAACCAGGTAAACATCAAAGCCGCTACCGCTGCGGGTGTGGCCGTTTTCAACGCGCCCTACAGCAACACGCGCAGCGTGGCGGAGCTGGTGATCGGAGCATCCATCATGCTCATCCGACGCGTTCCCGATAAGAACAAGGCCGCCCATGCGGGCATCTGGATGAAGGAGGCCGCAGGCAGCTATGAGCTGCGGGGAAAAACACTGGGCATCATCGGTTACGGAAACATCGGCAGCCAGTTGAGCGTGCTGGCCGAAGGCCTGGGCATGAAAGTGCTTTTTTACGACACCGAAACCAAGCTGCCGCTGGGCAATGCGGCCGAATGCAAATCGCTGCGTGAACTGGTGGGGCAATCCGATATCGTTTCACTGCATGTCCCCGAAGAGCCCAATACCCTGAACCTGGTGGGCAAGGCGTTGCTGAAGTATTTCAAAAAAGGCAGCTTGCTCATCAATTATGCCCGTGGTGGCGTAGTCGATACTGAAGCGCTGGCGTCTTCCATCCAAAGCGGACATATTGCGGGAGCCGCCATCGATGTGTTTCCGGAGGAGCCCGAAAAAAACGGCGACCGATTTCACAGTCCGCTGCAGGGACTTCCAAATGTATTGCTCACTCCGCATATCGGAGGCAGCACCCTCGAAGCGCAAAAAAACATCGCCGGCGATGTGAGCCAGAAATTGTTCAACTACCTCGAAAAAGGCGCCACCTACGGCAGCCATAGCATACCCGCACTCAGCCTGCCGCCCCAGGAGGGTACGCACCGCATCCTGCACATACACACCAACATGCCGGGCGTTCTCAGTGAAATCAACTCGGCCCTGTCCGCCCACCGGATCAACATCCTGGGGCAGTACCTCAAAACAAACGAACAGATCGGCTATGTGGTGCTGGATGTGGACAAGGGCCTCAGCAAAAACGCCTTTGAAATCCTCAGGAAGGTGAAAGGCACCATCAAAGCGAGGATGCTCTATTAGAGACGGGCGATTGCCCGTCTCAACAATCGGGCGATTACCCGTCTCGACAATCGAGCATTGCCCGTCTCGACAATCGAGCATTGCCCGTCTCAACTATCGGGCGATTGCCCGTCTCAAAAAAAAGATAAGATGGTTCGTGCGCCACGAACCACGGCGGAGGGGCAAAGGGTTAACCTCCCCCTTCGGGGTATCGAGGGGGTCAAATCCTTCTTCCCAGCAACGTCTCTTACTCCGGGGCTTGTGTGCAAGCAAGGACGTTGCGGAGTTTCAATAATTCGGTTTCAGGAAGACGCAACGTCCTTTGGCTTCCGCTCAGGACTGTTCAAAGAGACGTTGCGTAGAAGTAGAAACCACGGCGGAGAAATCCTCTAATCCTAAAATCCAGTGAATCCTGATTCAGACAAAAAGGTTTCAAAGGCTTCACGGTTGAGAGGTTGATCCTGCCAATGCATTGTATTTTCAGGTTGTTTTTAATTGGCGATATTGCAGCCTGTTTCAAACTGCCCTATAAAGGCAAAACAGCACAGCCGCCATGCAAGCGCCCCAAACACCAGATTCCAAAAACCGGTCCGGAGCCGGATCTCCGGCAAAAGAAATATTCGCACGCGTCTGGGCCCTCTGGGGACTGGTCACATTCGCCAGCACGTTCCTGATCATCGTCATCCCCTCCATGTGCAGCTACCTCATGCCCTACATGAAAGGCCAGGTATTTTTCATCCGCATCGGACGCATCTGGATGCGGGTATGGCTATTCCTTATCGGATGCCGGCTCAGCATACAGGGCAGGGAATATTTCGAACCGGGCGAAAACTATATCGTCGCCTTCAACCACAACGCCCTGCTCGATGCCCCGCTCAGCGCGCCCTTCCTGCCGGGAGCCAATAAGACCATCGCCAAAAAATCCTTCGCGCAAGTGCCCATCTTTGGTTGGTTTTATCGTCGGGGCGCCATTCTCGTAGACCGTAACAGCCACAAAAGCCGGATACGTAGTTATGAAGAGATGAAAAAAGTACTGACCTCGGGCATGCACATGTGCCTTTACCCGGAGGGCACCCGCAACCGAACCGGCCTGCCGCTCAAACCTTTTTACGACGGTGCTTTCAAACTTGCAGCGGATACGGGAAAAAAAATCATCCCCTGCGTGCTTGTGGGCACACGCGAAGCCATGCCGATCCACAAAGTTTTTTACCTGATGCCCACTCCGCTCAAAATTTTTTTCCTTCCGCCGGTTTCTCCCGAACACTATGACGTGAAAACACTCCGCGAAAAAACATTTCAGGTGATGTGGGATAAATACGAGACCGAAACCGCCGGAGACCGGCAAAAACCTGACGGAGCATGATTACCGTTGAACTGTTGAACGCCCTAACATGCTTCCGGAAATCAGGATTGGTTTTAAATGTGTACTTTTGACGCTATAACAATCGTTTTTCCCACAAAGAAAACACAAGCATGAGCCATAAGGTCACCAAAATCGGGGTGCTCACTTCGGGAGGCGACGCCCCGGGCATGAACGCCTGTGTACGGGCGGTCGTGCGGACGGGTATCTATCACGGGCTGGAAGTATTCGGCATCATGCGCGGCTACAGCGGTATGGTGGAAAACGACATCGTGAAAATGGAAAGCCGCAGCGTGGCCAACATCATCCAGCGCGGAGGTACCATCCTCAAAACCTCGCGCTGCAAGGAGTTCCTCACCCCCGAAGGCAGAAAAACCGCCTACAACAACCTCAAAAAACTGGGCATCAACGGCCTGGTGGTCATCGGCGGCGACGGTTCCTTTCGCGGCGCTCAAACCTTCAGCAACGAATTCGACATTCCCTGCATCGGCCTGCCGGGCACGATTGACAAGGATATCGCCGGAACAGACTTCACCATCGGATTTGATACTGCGGTGAATACCGCTGTGGAAGCCATCGACAAGATCCGCGATACGGCCGACGCGCACGACCGCCTCTTCGTCATAGAAGTGATGGGCCGCGACGCAGGTTACATCGCACTGCACAGCGGCATTGCCACCGGAGCCGAAAACATCCTGATTCCTGAGAAGAAGACCGACATCGAAGACCTCATCGGCCAGCTTGCCGAAAAAGAACGCCGCAAAAAACTAGTGAACCTGATTGTTGTAGCCGAGGGCGGAGAATTCGGCGGGGCCAACGAAATGTGCGACATCATCAAAAAACGGCTTCCACACCAGGAAGCGCGTGTATGCATACTCGGCCACATCCAGCGGGGCGGTTCCCCCAGTTGCTTCGACCGGCTTATCGCCAGCCGCATGGGCTATTCGGCCGTAGAATGCCTGCGCGAAGGACGGCACAACGTATTTGTAGGCATTGTCAACAACCGGATGCATTATACCCCCCTCAACGAAGCGGTCAAAAAGAAACAACGTATCAGCGAGGAATGGATGAAGATTGTGAAAATACTGGCGTCTTAAGATGTCCGTCCACCATCATACCCAGGCCCGAAAACAGCATAAGACATGAGCAAACACATCGGCAAATACCTGCACGCCAGCATGGACAAGGAGGCAGGAATAAAACATGCCATTAAAAAGACCAAGATCGTGGCCACCGTAGGACCGGCCTGCTCCACCTACGAACAACTGCTTGAATTGGTGAAAGCCGGCGCCAACTGCTTCCGCCTGAACTTCTCGCACGGCTCTTATGAAGACAAGGCCGTGGTGATCGACTATGTGCGCAAGATCAACAAGGAAGAGCCTTACAACATCGCCATTCTGGGCGACCTGCAGGGTCCCAAACTCCGCGTGGGCGACATTGAAAACGGAAAAATCACACTGAAAGTGGGCGACGAACTCATTTTCACCACCGAAAAGCAGATCGGCAACAACCAAAAAATCTATGTTTCCTATCCGCGGCTTGCGGCAGATGTAAAAGTGGGCGAGCGCATTTTTCTCGATGACGGAAAAATGGAAGTGAAAGTGCTGCAAATCCTTGACGAAAAGGATGTGAAAGTGTCGGTAACCCTGGGCGGCGTACTGCTGCCGAAAAAAGGGGTCAACCTACCCGATTCGGCGCTTACCATGCCCTCGCTCACCGAGAAAGACATTGCCGACCTCGATTTCATCATCGAAAAAAACCTCGACTGGGTGGCCCTTTCCTTCGTGCGGCATGCCCGCGATGTGCAGGAGCTCAAGAAACGCGTCCGGAAGCATAAAAGCAAAATAAAAATCATCTCGAAGATCGAAATGCCCGAGGCGCTCAAGAATATCCGCGACATCATTGTGGAAAGCGACGGCATCATGGTCGCCCGTGGCGACCTGGGGGTGGAAGTGCCCATTGAAAAAGTGCCCAGCATCCAGAAAGAACTGATCCGAAAAGCGATGCACCGAGCCAAGCCCGTGATTGTGGCCACCCAGATGATGGAGAGCATGATGGAACGCACCAAACCCAACCGGAGCGAAGTGACCGATGTGGCCAATGCGGTACTGGAAGGAGCCGATGCCGTCATGCTCAGCGGAGAAACGGCCATGGGCGAATATCCGGCGCTGGTGGTAGAAACCATGAGCAAGATCATCCTGGAAGCCGAACGCACCACCTACAACTACCACCGCGACGATATCCTCACCCCGCAGCAGCATTCACCCTCGCTGCTCAGCGACGCCCTCTGCTCTTCGGCCTGCAAACTGGCCAAGGATGTGAACGCCGATGCGCTGGTGGGTATGACGCAGAGCGGATACACCGGTTTCATGCTGAGCAGCTACAGGCCCAAAGCCCCGCTGTTCATCTTCAGCAAAGAGCGCAGCCTCATCAACCAGCTCAGCATCAGCTGGGGTGTGCGGGCGATCTTCTACGATGAGGAGGAAAGCCTCGACGATATCTTCAACGACCAGCTCAACATACTCAAGGAAAGAGGCTTCATCAGTCCCGGCAACATTGTCGTGAATACCGGCAGCACACCCATCAAACTGCACCTGCCCACCAATGTGATCAAAATCACAAGGATTGAATAAGCATGGTTTTCCGAAATTTGAAACCGGATGCAACTCACAGAAGTAAAGGACAAGGCCGGGGAAAAGCAGTTTCTGCAAGTGGCTTCGGTGCTCTACCGGAATGACCCTAACTACATACGCCCTCTCGACAAGGACATTTCCGATGTATTCGACCCCGGCAAAAACAAAGCCTTCCGTTTCGGCAAGGCCTGCCGCTGGATCCTTCACGACGAAAAGGGCAACTTGCTGGGCAGGATAGCCGCCTTCGTCAACAAGAAGTACAAAAACAAGGGGGATACCGTACCCGTGGGCTGTATCGGTTTTTTCGAATGCATCAACAACCAACGGGCTGCAGCCCTGCTGTTCGACCGTGCCAAAAGCTGGCTGGCCGAAAACGGCATGCAGGCGATGGACGGCCCCGTAAACTTCGGCGAGCGGGACCGCTGGTGGGGGCTTGTCATCAAGGGCTTCGGGGAACCGCTCTATGCCATGAACTACAACCCTCCCCACTATGTGGACCTCTTTGAACAATACGGTTTCCGCATTTTCTACCGGCAACTCTGCTTCGGCATGGATCCGCTGAAACCCCTGTCGGAAAAAATACACCAGCGGCATGCCGCCATTGCCGCCGACCCCGACTACCACTCCGAACATTTCCGGAAAAACCAGCTCGAAAAATATGCGGCCGATTTCACCACCGTGTACAACAAAGCCTGGGCCGGACACGGAGGCAACAAACAGATGCCGCTGGAACAGGCAAGGCTGCTGTTCAAAAAAATGCGGCCCATCCTCGACGAAAAAATCATCTGGTTCGCCTACCACCGCAATGAACCCATTGCGATGTTCGTGAATCTGCCCGACCTGAATGAATGGTTCCGCCATCTGGACGGTAAATTCGGCCTGTTGCAAAAAATCCGTTTCCTGCTGCTGCAACGTTTCAAACCCAACCGTAAATGCACCGGCCTCGCCTTCGGCATCGTACCCGAATATCAGGGAAAGGGAGTTGATGCCTACATAGTCGGGGAAGCGGCCAAACACATGCAATCACCGGCCAGCCCTTACACCTCCTATGAAATCCAGTGGATCGGCGAATTCAATCCCAAAATGGTGAATATCGCCCGAAACCTGGGCGAGTCCTTCATCTCCCGCGAGCTGGCCACTTACCGCTGTTTTTTCGACAGCAGCATACCCGTAACGCCCCATCCTACCCTTTGACCCAAAAGGCCGGCAGCAGTAATTTTCCACAAACAGCTACGGGAAAGGGCCCCGAACGGACGAATTTTACCGCCTTCCCTTAACTTGCACCGATGGACAATTTCATTGTTTCGGCCCGAAAATACCGCCCCCAGAATTTTGAGACCGTCATCGGCCAGCAGCATATCACCACCACCCTGAAAAATGCGATAAAGTCCAACCACCTTGCGCATGCCCTGCTGTTTTGCGGCCCCAGAGGCGTGGGAAAAACCACCTGCGCCCGTATTCTGGCCAAAACCATCAACTGTACCAACATCAGTTCCGAATTTGAGGCCTGCAACAACTGCGACAACTGCATTGCTTCCGATTCCGGCAACTCGTTCAACATCCACGAGCTGGATGCGGCCAGCAACAATTCAGTGGAGGACATCCGTATGCTCTGCGAGCAGGTCCGCTTCGCCCCGCAGGCCGGAAAATACAAAGTGTACATCATTGACGAGGTGCACATGCTCAGTGCAAACGCATTCAATGCCTTTCTAAAAACTTTGGAAGAACCGCCACCTTACGCCATTTTCATTCTTGCCACCACGGAAAAGCATAAGATCCTTCCTACCATCCTGAGCCGCTGCCAGATTTTTGATTTCAAACGCATCACCCTGGCCGATACCACCGGCCACCTCCTGCAGATCTGCGAGAAGGAAGGTATCAAAGCAGAACAGGCGGCCCTGCATGTGATTGCCCAGAAAAGCGAAGGCTGCCTGAGGGATGCGCTGAGCATCCTTGACAAGATTGTGAGCTTCACCAACGGCGACCTCACTTATAAGAATACGCTTGAACACCTGAACATCCTCGATGAGGATTATTTTTTCGAACTGCTCGGCAACATCCGGCAGCAGCGTCTCACCGAAGCCCTGCTCATGTACGACCATATCAACAGCAAGGGTTTTGAAGGAGATACGGTAATCAGCGGATTCGCCGAGTTCATCCGGAACATCCTGCTCAGCCGCGATCCTGCAGCAGCCGCATTGATTGAAGTGGCCGAAGATTTCAGAACCCGCTATGCCGAAGCGGCGAAGGAGACCGATCCGGCTTTCCTGATCAGTACGCTGAACCTGCTGGGAGAGGCGGAACTGCAGTTCCGGCAGACGAAAAACAAAAGGCTGCATGTGGAAATGCTGCTCATCAAACTCTGTTATCTGGGCCAGGCGCTGCAACTTTCCGCGGAGGGCAACGGTCCTGAAAAAAAAAAACTGACTGAATCCGGAAAGGTCGTAAGCTTCCGGGCCCTGCCGCCTGTGCGACACCGGGAAAACCCGCCTAAACAAAACAACCGGGAAGCAATATCCCCGACAGAGCACCCGGTACAGGCCGCAGAAAAAAACAACCGGTCCGCTTCACTAAGCATCGATACATCGCTCCTGCCCCCACAAGAGCAGAAAACATCCGTAAATACGGCAACGGAAAAACCGAATGCGGCCCCGCTGGGCTCGCTGGCCAGAATAAAGGAACGCATTGCAAAGGAGCAGCAGTTGCTTAATCCCGTAAAAACACTTTCGGAAGAAACCCTGCAAACAGCATGGGGAGGGTTCATCGAACTGCTGGTAAAAAATGAAAATCCTACAGCCGTTCCGCACTTCAGGGATGCCCTGCTTTCGATCATCAATGAACAAACCATAGGCATCACCACCGGAGGCCTGCTGCAAAAAACCTTCATTGAATCGGAAAAAGCGGCACTGATCCATCATCTGCAGCAGTTTTTCAACAACAGGATGCTGACCTTCCAGATAGAAGTGGAAGAGCGGCAGGATGAGGAACAGCAAACCGCACCCGCCCTCAGCAAAAAGCAGCTTTATTTGCAACTCGCCGAAAAATATCCGCTGCTGCGCGAACTCAGAGACCGTCTGAAACTTGACCTCCCGTGATTTGTGCTCCGTCTTACAATAACGGACCTGACCCTGAAAACCCGAGCCGCAGCCTATAGATTTTACCGGGAATGAAAATAATTTTCAAAGAGCGGGCTTTCAGGTTGCAGGTTGTTCAATGCTTTGCCTTTTTTACAGTAATTTCGGCGGCAAAACAGCAAATAGTTACATCCTATGGCAGAAGTGATACGTATGCCCCGCATGAGCGACACCATGACCGAAGCGGTGATTGTAGAGTGGCATAAGAAAGTGGGCGACAAGATAAAACCCGGCGACCTGCTCGCAGAAGTGGAAACCGACAAGGCCACCATGGAACTGGAGAGTTATCAGGAAGGAACCTTGCTGCACATCGGCGTGGCGAAGGGAGCATCCGTTGCTGTAGACGGCATTCTGGCTGTTGTGGGGAAAGAAGGCGAGGACTACCAGACCTTGCTCAGCGCAACTCCCGCAACCGCACCGGAGGCAAAACCTTCCGCAGCAACCGAACCCACGAAACCAAATCCGGCTGCAAGCCCGGCTGCCGCTCTTCCAGAAGGTGCGAAGGTGATACGTATGCCGCTGCTGAGTGACACGATGACCGAAGGAAAAATCATTTCCTGGAATAAAAAAACCGGCGACCAGGTGAAGTCAGACGACGTGCTGGCTGAAGTGGAAACCGACAAAGCCACCATGGAAGTGGTGGGTTATGAAGCAGGAACGCTGCTGTATGTGGGCATAGAGGCCGGCAAAGTGGCGAAAGTGAATGAAATCATCGCCATCATCGGAAAAGAAGGCACCGACGTGAGCGCATTCGTGGCGGCAGAAAAATCAGGAGCGAACAACGTACAAAATCCCGCACCCGAAACAGCTACAACAGCAGCCGCCCCGGCAACCAATCCCGCCCCGGCTGCCGCCCCTGTTGTTGCGCCTGTGAACGGCAGCAACCAACGGCTCAAAGCCTCTCCCCTGGCCCGGAAAATGGCTGCGGAAAAAGGCATCCGGCTCAGTGAAATCAACGGAAGCGGCGACAATGGGAGAATCATACGCAAGGACATTGACAATTATGTGCCCGGCACATCCGCTCCTGCAAAGGAGTCCGGGGCTGCGTCGGTTCAGGCACCCCTATTTGCAGGCACCGAACAACACACGGACCTTCCGCTGAGCCAGATGCGCAAAGCCATTGCGCGCCGCCTCAGCGAAAGCAAATCCACCGCTCCGCACTTTTACCTGAGCATGGAAATCAGCATGGACAATGCGATGACAGCGCGTGCGTCTATCAACGAAGCAAGTCCGGTCAAAGTTTCCTTCAACGACATCATCATCAAAGCCTGCGCCCTTGCCTTGCGCAAGCACCCCGATGTGAACAGCAGCTGGATGGGCGACTTCATCCGCCGCAACCACCATATCCATATCGGATCGGCCGTGGCCATCCCCGACGGGCTCATCGTTCCTGTTGTACGCTTCGCCGACCAGAAAAGCCTGTCACAGATTGCCCGGGAAACCAAGGAACTGTACGGAAAGGCAAAAGAGAAGAAACTGCAACCGGCTGAATTCAGCGGAAACACATTCAGCATCTCCAACCTCGGCATGATGGACATCGACTCCTTCACCGCTATCATCAACCCCCCCGACAGTGCCATCATGGCCGTAGGTGCCATCCGCGAAACCGTGGTAAGAAAAGGGGATAGCTTCGGCGTATCGAACATCATGAAAGTCACATTGAGCTGCGACCACCGCAGCGTCGACGGAGCTACCGGGGCCGCCTTCCTGCAGTCGGTCAAGGCATTCCTCGAAAACCCGGTGACCATGCTGGTATAAGCCTGCACCTGCTATCCCGACAGGTCGGCTATCCGGTGAATTCGGACTAACTTTGTGCTCGATATGTTACCCAGGCCTTTCATACTGTTCGATGGTGTCTGCAATTTCTGCGACCGCTCGGTGAACTTCATCATCAAACGCGACCGGCGGAACAGGCTCTTGTTCTCTCCCCTTCAAAGCCCTGCAGGCCGCGAACTGGCCTCGCAATTCGGATTCAGGGAAGATTATCTGGGTTCAATGGTTTTTGTGGAGAACGGAAGGGCCTACACCCGGTCATCGGCCGCCCTGCGCATCGCCGCGCACATGAACGGAGGCTGGCCGCTGTTGAAATTGCTGCTCATCGTTCCACGATTCATCCGCGATGCTGTTTATGAATGGATCGGCCGTAACCGGTACCGCTGGTTCGGCAGAAAAGATGCCTGCATGATTCCCTCCCCCGAACTCCGGGCAAAATTCATCGTTTGACCCATGGCCGAAATCAGGAATACCAGAAAAAGTACTCTGGTGCTGGGCGCCAGCACCAACCCTGAACGGTACAGTTACCGGGCCGTACGCAAACTTCTGGAAAACAATATTCCGGTGAACGCCGTGGGCAACAAGCCCGGAGAAATTGATGGCGTAACGATCCACACAACCCCGGTTTCTGTGAAAGGCATAGACACTGTATCGCTTTATCTGAATGCAGGGAAACAGGTTATGTATTACGATTATATCCTTGGCCTCAACCCCCGGCGCATCATTTTCAATCCGGGTACCGAAAACCCCGAGCTGGAAGAACTTGCGCGGAAGCAGGGCATTGAAACCCTTGAAGCCTGTACCCTGGTGCTGCTCAGCATCGGGCGCTTTTGATTTTTCCGATATAAATAACTTTTTTCCATGCAATATTGAAAGCGCTGATGCGTTATTTCACCGTACTATCCAGATTTTTTTGATCCAGACCCGGATTTGTCCATCTCCGGGAATTTGAAAAGGCCCTGCGTCACTTTCCGTTTCATAGGCCGGTTCAAACCCTATAAAAACAAAAGAAAATGAAAACCTTTACCCTCGCCCTTTGCCTTCTGGGCATAGGCTACCACGTCGGCTTCGCCCAAAAACCGGTTTCAGAAAAGCCTACCCAGTTTCACCGGCTTCCATCGTCCATCAGCTGTTCTCCCATGCAACTCAACGAATGTTACAACGCCCTTGAGAACCAATCGGTAACTGTGCGCCTCAATGATGAACTGACCATCAGGGGAACGGTAAAAACCAGAACAAGCAAATACGGAACCCTGGAAACAATCGGCATTGAACTCAGTGAATACAACCAGTCCATGTTTGCATTGACCAGGAGGCAAACCCCCGACCGGAAAACGGTTTTTACCGGCCGGATCTTCAACAGCAAATACGCCGACGGATTTTTGTTGCAACAGAAGGGTGAGCGTTATGAACTGGTAAAAGTGGAAACCGGCAACATGCTGCCTACCTGCGACCAGCGGTAATTGAATTGTGACAAAGAACGAATCCAACATCCTCCATAAAGCCAAACTCCCGTAAGGGAAAAATCCGGTTACCATGAAAACTTTCTACACCCTGTTGCTGGCGTTGCCGCTCTGTTTCAACAATGTCCGGGCGCAAAGCAACCTGAACAGCAACCTCACGGCGAAAGCCACCATCTACCTCGACTTCGACGGTGAAACCATCAACAGTCCGATGTGGAATGCCGGAAACAATTTCACAGCAGCTTCTTCAGGACTGAGTGCGGCGGCTATCCAGGAAATCTACGAGCGCGTGGCTGAAGACTTCCGTCCTTTCAATGTGAATGTCACCACGAGTGAAACGGTTTTCCGTTCCGCCCCGTTCACCCAGCGCATCAGGGTGGTGATCACCACTACCAGCAGCTGGTTCGCAGGCGTGGGCGGAGTTGCATTTTTGGGATCCTTCACCTGGGGCGACGACACACCCTGCTTTGTATTTTCAGACAGGCTAGGTATGTTCCCCAAATATGTGGCAGAATGCTGCTCACACGAAACCGGGCATACCCTTGGCCTGAGCCACCAGTCAAAATACGATGCAGGCTGCACCCTTACCGCAACCTACCACGAGGGGGCAGGCCTGGGCGAATCATCCTGGGCACCCATCATGGGCAACAGCTACTACCGCAATATGAGCGGTTGGAACAACGGCCCAACCCCTTTCGGCTGTACCAGCAATCAGGATAATCTGGGCATCATCACCGGCCAGAACGGATTCGGCTTCCGCACCGACGATTATCCGGATGACCTCAACAGCAATCCCGCGCTACTCGATGTCAGCGCGTTCAGCGTGAACGGCATTGTAAGCACCAGCTCCGACAAGGACTGCTTTCGGTTTTCCCTTGCAGAAAATTCGAATGTGCTGCTCAATATCAATCCTTATCACATCGGAGGGAACGCCGATGGTGCCAATCTCGACGTCAAACTCTCGCTCTTCAACGCCGCCAAAACACTGATACGTGTTTACGACCGTACCGAGCAACTGAGCGTATCCATTGACACCGTTCTGCAATCGGGTGTTTATTACCTGATGATTGAAGGAACAGGCAATCAGAATGTTTCGGATTACGGCAGCCTTGGGGCTTACTCCATTGAGGGCATTGCCAGAATATTGCCCATCCGCAGCGTTACGCTCAGCGGTTCAATGGTCAACAACCAGGTGAAACTGAACTGGGAAACCATTTCAGACAATCCGATTACGAAAACCGTCATTGAATACAGCGAGAACGGGCAGGGTTTCGCCACCTGGATGGAGGCGGAGGCGCCGGCCACAAACTATACCGGTAGCAACCCCATTACCGGTCGCCAGGGATTTTTCAGGCTCAAAGTGGTGGGAACCGATAACCGGTGGAAGTATTCCAACGTACTGCAACTCCAGGGCTCCCGTTCTTCTACGGCGAGATTCACCATCGCATCTAACGGCAAGGACCAGTTCTCCGTAACAGGCGGCAGCAATTATGGCATTTCGGTTTACAACACATCCGGGGCATTGCTTTGGAAAGCGTCAGGACTGAGCGGAAGACAGGCAATAGACCTGAGCCGCCAGACGAACGGCATCTACCTGATCCTGCTTGCGGAAGGAAGCCTGCGGCAAACTGAAAAGATATACCTGAACCGTTGATGAAAACAACAGATCAGATGAGACGCCGGAGCATGAATGTTCCGGCGTCTGCTTTTGGAAAACAGTGGAAGTAATAAAACAGGAATATCTTTCTGCATGCGGGCATGTTGCCCTTTATAATACGAAAGTGACTTTACTTTTAGCCCAAAAATTTCCCCGTATAATGCCGATGTGATAGCTGTTTGGGCCAATAAAATTGGTGCATTACAGATATCCAATCGGCATGGTTCATTACAGATATCCGATCTCTCTAACTTCACGCAATTAGTTGATGGTCAAGTGCTGACATCGGTATTAGTAACGGCCAGGCATACGAGCGGTCTCGTGCGCCAGACAGGGGAATAGGATGCATCTTCTTCCCCTCCTTTGGAGGGGTCAGGGGAGGCCTATCCTCATAATGCGAAGGCTACTTTTCTTTTAGCCCATCTCTCTAACTTCAAAAAGTTAGCATCTATTTTCTATTCTTTAAAATCTTGGCAATCGGTATAAGATGAATTCGTGGACTTCACCTTCCATTGATGGACTCAGGAATAAATGCCTTGCTAAATCAAAAGTGTATTGTCAGGAAAATGCTTGTTCAGATTTCAACTTTCACCACTTTCGAAGAGAGTGTGAATACTTTCCGGGAGGTGAACCCTTTGTCCTCTTTGGCAGATGCGGCATCGATGCCGTAGAATGCCTTTTTGACCAGACGCCTTTTGTAATAGAGGAAGGCGATGATGAGCGCCCCCGCGAAAAAAAGCAGGCCGATGACTGGTGTGGTGCCGAGACTGCGGAGGGAAAAAGCCAGGAGGATGAAAGCGATATTGGCTGCTACGCAGATGGCGGTGATCAGCCGGTGCGAAAAGCCGAGATCGAGCATGAAGTGATGGACATGCGAGCGGTCGGGACTGAAAGGCGACCGCCGATCGAGTATGCGCAGTGAAAAAACACGAAGCGTGTCGAACAACGGTACAAAAAGAATGGAGAAGCCAATGGCAGGAGCCGACTCGAAGGGAAGCGCAGAACCCGACAAACCGGCTATGTTGATGAATTTGATCACCATGATGGAATTGGTGAGCCCAATCAGCAGCGAACCTGTATCGCCCATGAATATCTTGGCCGGAGAATAATTGTAAATGAGAAAACCTATCAGGCTGCCGGCAAGTGAAAAAGCCATGACGGCGTACATCATCTGTCCGGCATAAAGAAAATAGGAACCGAAAATCAGGGCGGTCATCAGGCCCAGACTGCCGGCAAGCCCGTCGACACCGTCAATCAAGTTGAAAGAATTGGTGATGACCACAATGGTGAACATGGTGAAGACAATACTGGCCAGCCTCGGTATTTCACCGATGCCGAGAAAGCCGTGCATATTGGAAATATGGACCCCGCCAAACTTGATGATGATGCCTGCGGCTATCAACTGGCCCAGAAATTTTTTGGCGGCAGACAGAACCAGAATATCGTCCTTGATGCCCAGGAAGAAAATCACGATAAACGCTGCGGCAAAGTATTGCAGAAACTGGCTCCCTTCAGGCACCCCCAGCATGGTGGCTAGGATAAATCCCGCAAATATGCCCAACCCCCCGAGTGTGGGGATGACCATTTTATGGATTTTCCGCTCATCGGGTTCATCAAACATCTTTTTCTGCCGGGCCACCTGGATGATGATGGGGATAGAAAAGAAGGTAATCATGAACGCGAGTCCGCCACTGAAGATGACATTATACATAGCGTTGTTGGATTGTCCGAATCAGACCCGAGTGTACAGGAATCAACTCTTTTGTACCCTGCAACATAAAGAAAATCCCCCGGATTTTGAAATTTAACTATCCCGCCGGAGGGCGATAAGTCCTGTCCTACCCGCACTCCGGACAAATGAAATTTATCCCTATCAGACAACAGGCGGTTGCGGTGTTTTCTTAGTAGGTTTGCGGAAATTACTTCTATGACCGACCTGAAACAAATAGCCTCCCAGATCCGCCGCGACATCGTGCGCATGGTCCATGCCGTTCAAAGCGGACACCCCGGCGGTTCTCTGGGCTGCACAGAATTCTTCACCGCACTGTATTTCAAGGTGATGAAACACAATCCCCAATTCACCATGGACGGCGTGGATGAAGACATTTTCATACTCAGCAACGGCCACATCTCTCCGGTCTTTTACAGCACACTGGCCCGCAGCGGATATTTTCCTCTGGCAGAGCTGTCCACTTTCCGCAAACTGAACAGCAGGCTGCAGGGGCATCCCGCCACCCACGAACACCTGCCCGGTATCAGGATGGCCAGCGGATCGCTGGGGCAGGGACTCAGCGTGGCACTGGGGTGCGCACTTTCCAAAAAGCGCAATGGCGACCCGAACATCGTTTACTCGCTCCACGGAGACGGTGAACTCGATGAAGGGCAGAACTGGGAAGCCCTGCTTTTTGCGGCCCACCATAAAGTGGACAACATCATCGCCACCATCGACCTCAACGGACAGCAGATTGACGGACCCACTTCCCAAGTGCTGAGTCTGGGAAACCTGGAAAAGAAACTTCTTGCATTCGACTGGGACGTGATCACATTGGAAAACGGCAACTCGATAGACGACGTGCTTTCAACGCTTCAAAAAGCCAAAATCCGGACCGGAAAAGGCAAGCCGGTGGCGATACTGATGAAAACAGTCATGGGTGCAGGCGTAAGCTTTATGGAGGGCAGCCACCACTGGCATGGAGTGGCTCCGAACGATGCACAACTGAAAACAGCCCTGGAAGAACTTCCGGAAACGTTGGGCGATTACTGAATCGCGCAGGCTTATCGATTTTTTCAGGCTTTAAGATTGAACGCCTGGCGGGAAGCTTTGCGCGCCGGGAAGTAAGCCGAAAGAAATACGATAAACAGTGCCGTTGCAGCCACCAGGAAGAAATCTTCGGGCTTCAGTCGAACGGGGAAATAATCAATCAGGAACGACCCGCCCTCAAGTTTGACCAGCTTATACCGTACCTGCAGGAACGCAACCGCCAGCGCCATCAGCATACCTGCACCGCAACCGATAATTCCCAGTAGCATTCCCTCTGAAAGAAAAATTCTTGCTATGGCCGAACGGCCTGCGCCCAGGCTCTGCAGCACACTGATATCCTTTTTTTTCTCCAGCACCAGCATCGTCAGCGCACTGATCATATTGAACGCAGCAACCAGCAGAATGAGGGTCAGTATGGCATAGATGACCCATTTTTCCATCCGCATGGTCCGGTAAAGGCTGCTGTTTTGCCCGTAACGGTCAAGCACCCGGAAACCGGCACCCAGATTGTTTTTCAGCAACGAAAGCGTTTCCTCCTCCGGCCGGTCATTGCGGAGCCGCAACTCCAGCGCACTGAATTCATCGGCAGCATAACCCATCTGCGACTTGATGAATCCGATGTTGGTGATGGCGTACCTGCTGTCGAAATCCTGCTGGATGGAGAAAGCGCCTGACACCAGGGCTTCGCCTTCGGCCAGCGACTGCAGGGGATCCGCAGCGCTGACGGCTCCTTTCCGGGGCAGTATCAACGTCACCCGCGAAGGCTCTGTCCGGTTTCCCGTACTGATACCGGCGGCGTTTTGAATTCCGGCGCCGACAACAAGTTGTGGCTGTTCGGCTGTTCCTGTATGATAGGAGCCCTGATAAATCTTTTCCGGGAGGTTGCAGACCTGCCCATATGCGGAATCAACTCCTTTGAGAAAAACCACCGTTTGCGACTCGCCGTTTTGCAGCAGCGCCTTCTCCTCGGCAACCGTACACACCGCAGACACACCGGGAATTTTTGCCAATTCACGCAAGCGTCCGGCATTCAGCGTGAAGGTTTTGCCTTTGGCAGGACTGATACGCACATCCGCATAAAAGTCCGCATATAGCGATTTAACCAACCCTTCAAAACCATTGAAAACACTGAGTACGAGTATCTGGCAGGCCGTTGCAAATGCAATCACACCCACGGTCACCCAGGCGATGATGTTTACGGCATTGGCGTTCTTCTTCGCCCTGAAATAACGCCAGGCAAACGTCAGATACAATGATTGCTTTTTAGTTGAATTGAGAAATGACGCGGCATCGTTGCGAGGAGCGTTTTATGTCGGGGAAGAACCGTCACCTGAAGCAGGCCCGGCATCTTTCTTCCCATCATCCAGCTTTTTGAAAAGTTCTTCCATCTTGTAAACATAATCGAGCGTATCGTCGATATAAAACTTCAATTCGGGGATGCTGCGCAACTGGTGACGCACCCGCGAACCGAGTTCCTTGCGTATTTCCTTGCTTTTCTCCTGGAATTTTTTGAGTGTGGCCTGCGGATCGGCAACTTTGAAAAGGCTGAGGTAAACCCTTGCCTCAAAAAGGTCGGGGGTAACCTTCACAGAGGCGACCGATACCATACCTCCGTCGATCATCAGCAGATTCATTCGGCGGAAGATGTCATCCAACTCCTCATTGATAAGCCCGGCTACCTGCTTCTGCCTTTTGGATTCGGTTTGCATGCTCGACTGTTTCAATCAAAATTACCGCAATTTGTGGTGCAGGGATAGAAATTTTGCGGCTGCGCAAACGGAGCCTCGGGCAGCAGGATAAAAAAAAGAGCCCTGTGGGCTCAAAAAAAATTTAGGATGAGGACATGCATCAACCCCTGGTCTTGCTCATTTTGGCTTCGATGCTGAGTGTGGCATGCGGAACCGCACGCAGGCGGGCCTTGTCGATCAGCTTACCGGTTTCGCGACAGATGCCGTAGGTTTTATTCTCAATGCGCATCAGTGCTTTCTCCAAATGATCGATGAATGTTATCTGGCGGCTGGCCATCTGCCCCAGTTGCTCGCGCTCCATGCTGAGACTTCCGTCTTCCATGGTCATATAGCGGTTGTCTGAATCATCTCCGCCCATATCGTCCTTACGGGTAATCAGCCCTTGCAGGTACGACAATTCTTTCCGGGCAGCTTCCAGCTTGCGCATGATGAGTTCACGGAATTCCTCGAGTTCGGCATCGCTGTAGCGGAGTGAGGGTCCTAGTCTTTCTTCGGGCTGTTTGTCCAAAACAGACTTAACAAATTCAGGCTCATATTTCTTTACCGTCTTGGTGGTTATTTTCGGAATCACCACAGGCTTGGGGGCTGGCACTTTGATGTCTTTTGCCTTGACCGGTTGCATGGGCACTGTTTTAACCTCTTTGGCAGGAGCTGCTTTGGGGGCAGCTTTTGCAGGCGGGGTTGAACTATTGGCCTTAGGGGCAGTGGGAGGCGGAGTTGGTGTTTTTTTCATGGGGGGGGCGGATGAAGTTTTTGAGGGGACGGAGTTTTTGACCTGGGTACCTGCCTTGGCAGGAACAAGAGTTTTCTTTACGGGAACAGCGGCTTTTTTAGGCGGCGCAACAACTTTTTTTACAGGAACTACGGCTTTTTTTGCAGGAGCCGCGGCTTTTTTTACAGGAGCGGGCTTGGCAGGCGCTTTTTTCGCAACCGGCTTCGCGAGAGCTTTTTTTGCAGGAGCGGGCTTTGCAGGAGCCTTCTTGGCAACCGGCTTAGCCGGAGCCTTTTTTACGACAGCCTTGGCAGGCGCTGGTTTGGCCGCTTTTTTGACAGGAGCTTTGGAAGGGGCTTTTCCCTTTTTTACCGGAACTTTTTTAGTGGTTGCCATTGTAACCTCCTTTTTTGGT
>JBIIDU010000139.1:0-6363 GCA_044238165.1 Ferruginibacter sp.
GTTGAACCGTGTGATTTCAGGCGAATACCGCGGCACATTCAACTTCCGTCTGGGCGGCGAGCTCAAGTTCAATACCATCATGACCCGCCTGGGCGCCGCTTATTCAACCGATCCCTACAAGGATGGCGATCTGAAGGCAAACCGCTTGCAACTGAGCGGTGGGTTGGGCTACCGGCACAAGGGTATTTTTATCGACCTCACGTATGTGCATACCCGCCTGAACGATGTGGATTTCGGGTATCGGCTGCAGGACAAGGCCAATACCTTCGCCTCTTTGAAAAACCGCACCGGCCAGGTGGTATTGGGTTTGGGCGTGAAGTTCTGATGAAGGTATCCGGATGATTTTTTCTAAAATAAGCCTCAGTAGTCTTTTTCTCCAATCAACCTCCCGGCCATTTCCAGCACCGCTTCTTCCCGGGCTGCACACCAGTTCACCATAGCGTCTTTACGTAGCCAGGTGAGTTGCCGCTTTGCGTATTGTCTTGTGTTGCCGGCTATCAGCATTTCTGCTTCCTGCAGGCTGATTTCCCCGTCAAAATAACGGAACAGTTCGCGGTAACCCACCGTTTGCAGGGCATTCCGTTCACGATGTGGCAGCAATCCATGGGCTTCTTGTTCCAGTCCGGCATGCATCATGGCGGCGGTACGTTTGCGGATGCGTTCCGTCAGTTCGGCCATGGGCAGGTCGAGTGCCAGTTGGATGATGTTGAACTCACGTACCGCTTTTTCTTTCTTGCGGAAAGAGAACAGGGGCCTTCCTGTACTCCGCAACACTTCCAGTGCCCGCATCATCCGCTGTGGATTTTTCATTTCACCCTGCGCTGCAAAATGCGGATCTGATTTTTCCAGTTCTTCCTTCAGCCAGCCGATTCCCTTTTCCTCATATTGCTCGATGATTGCACTGCGTACGGATGCTTCCACAGGGGGGATGGCGTCGAGCCCTTCGCAGAAGGCACGGATATAAAGGCCCGTGCCTCCTGTCATCACCACATAGCGGTTGTGTTTGAAAATGGCTCGGGCCTTGTCAAGCGCATATTGCTCAAATACAGCGGCATTCACTTCCTCGAAAATACTGTGCGAGGCAATGAAGTGATGCGGAACGGCCTGCAGTATTTCGTGTGCGGGCCTGGCCACGCCGATATCCAGTTCGGCAAAGCACTGGCGGCTATCACAGGAAATGATTTCGGTATTGAAATGTCGGGCGAGGCTGACAGCAATGTCGGTTTTTCCGGAAGCCGTGGGGCCGGTCAGGATGATGCAGGTATTGCTTTTGCTAACAGTGGCCGGCATGATCGTTTGATTAGCGGCTGAATGCGGTATCACACATCATCATCCGTCTGCTCCGGTTCGAGTTCTTCTCCAGCGCCCGTGGCGTTCCCGTCTTCATCTTCTTCGCTGAATCCCTCCATAAGTGCGGTGGGTTGGAGGTCGTATTTTTCTTCGATTTCAGCCAGACGGCTGTCAATGAGTCCCTTCGTGCCGTATTGAGATGGGGCAATGCCTTCCTTGCGGATGCAGGCCGGGTAGGTGATTTTTTCGTTCACTTCCTTGTCGACTCCGATTAGTTCCACGCGGAATGTCCATTGTTTCACAAAATCGTAGACGTAAATGAATTTCTGGTTGGGGTCCTTCACTTCCGAACCCAGGGTCACATCATGCATCAGCAGGGGTTCCACCCGGTAGTTCTGGTCGGGGTATTTCTCCAGGGAAATTTCGCGCCCGCGCATCCACTGGTCGTTGCTGCGGTAGAAGGTCGCCTGGTGCTTGCTGTCGAATTCATATCCGGTGAGGATGGCCTTATGCAGTTCCGAAAAGGGCTGCTGGTGTTTGATGACAATGTCGCGGTAGATGCTTTCGTCTTCTTCCCAGTAAATGCGGAATCGTAAGATGGCCATGTGCGGTAGATGATGGTGATGGTAATTGACGCAGGTAAAAGTAATGAAAAACGGGGATTGTTTTCGCGGTGTGGTCTGTATCAGGATATTTATACCGATTGGATATCTGTAATGGACCAATTTCATTGGCCCAAACAGCTATCATATCGGCATTATACGAGGAAATTTTTGGGCTAAAAGTAAAGTCACTTTCGTATTATTTCTCCGGTGCGCTTTGTTCTTTCGGTGTGATTTTCATGGTAGCGGCTTTTTCAATCATGAATGCATGTGCGGCTTCATAACTATTGGGGATGATACCGTCGAGGATGGCTTCACGGATGGCATTCTTGATTTCGCCGACGGCCCGCCCCGGCGGTAGGTTGAAATGCTGCATGATGGCTTCCCCGGTTATGGGCGGCTGCCAGTTGCGCAGATGGTCTTTCTCCTCCACTTCCGCGCAGCGGGCGCGCACCAGTTCAAAATTGGCCAGGTAGCGTTTTACCTTGGCCTGGTTTTTTGAGGTGATGTCTGCCTCACAGAGTTTCATCAGGTCGTCAATATCTTCACCGGCATCGAAAAGCAGCCGGCGGATGGCGGAGTCGGTGATGTTTTCTTTGGTGAGGCTGATGGGGCGCAGGTGCAGTTCCACCAGCCTCCGCACAAACTTCATCTTCTCGTTCAGCGGCAGTTTGAGCTGGGTGAAAATGCGGGGCACCATTCTTCCGCCCACCACTTCGTGTCCGTGGAAGGTCCACCCGTGGCCGGGTTCAAACTTTTTGGTGGCAGGTTTACCGATATCGTGTAATATGGCGGCCCAACGCAGCCAGAGGTCGTCGGTATGGCGTGCAATGTTGTCGAGTACCTGCAGGGTGTGGTAGAAATTGTCCTTATGCCCTTTGCCGTCGATGTATTCGGCGCCGGCCAGGTCGGTCATTTGCGGGAAGATGATTTTCAGCAATCCCGATTTGTACAGCCGTTCAAAACCCTCGGAGGGTTTATCGCTGCAGATGATCTTGTTGAGTTCATCGGCAATGCGTTCACCGCTTACAATGCTTATCCTATTCGCATTGCTCCGGATGGAGGTAAAGGTTTCGGGTGCTATCTGATAGTTCAGTTGTGCCGAAAAACGAATGGCGCGCATCATGCGCAGGGGGTCGTCGCTGAACGTCTGGTCGGGGTCGAGCGGTGTGCGGATGATGCGGTCGGCCATATCCTGCATGCCGTTGAACGGATCGAGCAGGCTTCCGAAATCGCCTTCGTTGAGGCTGATGGCCAGGGCGTTGATGGTGAAGTCGCGCCGGTTCTGGTCATCAGCCAGCGAGCCTGTTTCCACCTCGGGTTTCCGGCTGTGCTGCCGGTAGCTTTCCTTGCGGGCGCCCACGAATTCGATGTCGAAATCTGCCGCTTTGATTTGCGCAGTGCCGAAGGTCTTGAAGAAATTCACCGAAGGCTGTGGCGAAAAACGGCGGGCTACTTCTTCCGCCAGTGCGATGCCGTCGCCCAGGCAAACCACATCGATGTCCTGTGTCGGGCGGCCGATGAATTTGTCGCGCACAAAACCGCCGATCACATAGCAGGGCACTCCGATTTTCCCTGCCGCTGCGGCAATTTTTTTGAGTACGAACATTTCCTGCGGTGTACAACTGATATCCATTCCGGCAAAAATAGGGCTTAAGCGCATTGCCCCGTTTTGCTTCCGTAATACCGTTTCTACAAGGCCTTTTATTGACCTTTCGGTAAAAAAAAGTCGCTTTTTCCGGTTTCGGCATTATCCTTGCCTTAATATGCAGTCTGCACAAAAATGCTGAACTTGGGCTTTTTTTTGCCAATTTGTCTGAATTAAAAAAACATAATGGATAAGAACTATTTTCTGGGCGGTGGTGAAGATGAAATGGAATTCATGCCCATCATTCCGCTCAATGAGGAGGATGCCGCTGATGCCGATGCCACCAAGATTCCCGACGAATTACCCCTTCTTCCTCTTCGCAATACCGTGCTCTTTCCGGGGGTGGTGATTCCCATCACCGTAGGCCGCGACAAGAGCATCAAGGCGGTGTCCGACGCCTACAAGGCTGACAAACTGATTGGCGTGCTGGCACAAAAAGATAGCAGCATCGAGGAGCCCGGTGTGGCCGACCTCGAGGATGTGGGTACGGTGGCCAAAATCGCCAAACTGATTAAAATGCCCGATGGCGGCACCACCATCATCATTCAGGGACGCAAACGGTTCAAGTTGGTCAAAATCACGGCCGAGGAACCTTATTTCAAGGCCAACATCCGGCTTCTGGAGGAGCAAACAATCAATAACGACGAGGATTTCGATGCCATGGTCAGCAGCATCAAGGACCTGGCAGGGCAGATCATCAGCATGAGCCCGAACCTGCCCAGCGAAGCCGCCATCATTCTCAAGAACATCGAGAATCCGGTTTTCCTGATCCATTTTGTGAGCAGCAACCTCAGCAGCGACATCAAGGACAAGCAGCGGCTGCTGGTGACGGAAAATGTGAAGGCCCGGGCGGAACTGCTGATGAACCTGTTGCAGACGGAATTGCAGTATACTGAATTGAAGAACAAGGTGACCAACAAGACGCGGGCCGAACTCGACAAGCAGCAGCGCGACTACTTCCTGCAGCAGCAGTTGAAAGCCATCAAGGAGGAACTGGGCAGCGACAATGTGGCCGAGGTGAAGGAGATGCAGAAGAAGTCCGAAGGGAAGAAATGGCCCGCAGCTGCACGCGAGATGTTCGAACGCAATGTGGAGAAACTCGAGCGCATGCATCCCAGTACGCCCGACTACTCCATCGTCTACAACCATCTGGACCTGATGCTGGATCTCCCTTGGGAGGATTATACCTCCGATTCCTATGACCTTAAAAAAGCCGCCAAAGTGCTCGACGCCGATCATTACGGTATGCACAAGATTAAGGAGCGCATTCTCGAGTACCTTGCCGTGCTCAAACTGAAGGGCGATATGAAAAGCCCGATCCTTTGCTTTGTGGGTCCCCCGGGTATCGGCAAAACCAGCCTGGGCAAAAGCATCGCACATGCCATCGAGCGCAAATATGTGCGGGTGAGCCTGGGCGGGCTGCACGACGAAAGTGAGATCCGCGGCCACCGCAAAACCTATATCGGCGCTATGCCCGGCCGCATTATACAGTCGATCCGCAAGGTGAAGAGCAGCAATCCGGTGATGATACTCGACGAGATCGACAAGGTAGGGCATACGGTCCACGGCGATCCGTCTTCGGCATTGCTTGAAGTGCTTGATCCCGAGCAGAACGCCACTTTTTACGACAACTACCTGGAGCTGGAATACGACCTCAGCAAAGTTTTGTTCATTGCCACGGCCAACGACATCAACAACATACAGCCGGCCCTGCGCGACCGCCTCGAAATCATAGACCTCAGCGGTTATGCAGTGGAGGAAAAGATTGAAATCGCCCGCCGCCACCTGATTCCCAAACAGAAAGAGGCGCACGGTCTCAAGACGGTTCCGCTTAAATTATCGGATGCCGTGGTGGAGAAGATCATTGAAGATTTCACGCGGGAAAGCGGGGTGCGCGACCTTGACCGCCAGCTGGCCAGCGTGATGCGCAACCAGGCGAAGCAATACGCCGTGAAGGGGAAGATCAAGCCGAATGTGAGCATCGCCGATATCGAGAAAATCCTGGGCAAGCCTCGCTTCAGCAATGAATTGTACAAAACGGCCAATATGCCCGGGGTGGCGGTAGGCCTTGCCTGGACCTATGTGGGTGGCGATATTCTCTTCATTGAAACCAGCCTCAGCGAGGGCAAGGGTGAACTGAAGCTCACGGGCAACCTCGGCAATGTGATGAAGGAAAGCGCCAGCACAGCTTATACCTGGCTGCAGGTGAATGCGAAAAAAATCGGTATCGATTCGGAACTCTTCAACAAGCGGAATGTGCACATCCATATACCCGAGGGTGCGGTACCCAAAGACGGACCGAGCGCCGGCATAACCCTTATGACCGCACTCACCAGCGCCTTCATCAACCGTCGGGTGAAGCCTTATCTGGCCATGACCGGTGAAATCACGCTGCGCGGACAGGTATTGCCGGTAGGCGGCATCAAGGAGAAGGTTCTGGCTGCCAAGCGTGCGGGTCTCAAGGAAATCATCATGTGCTGGCATAATGAGAAGGACGTGCTGGAAATCAACCCCGAATTCATCAAGGGCATCCGCTTTCATTATGTAAAAACCATGCAGCAGGTGCTGGATATCGCACTTGCCTAAATCAATTTTATGTTATGGCTATCGCACTAATCACAGGAGCGTCCGGAGGAATAGGACAGGAACTGGCAATGATCCACGCTGCCGCAGGCGACGATCTCATCCTCGTGGCCCGCAGCGGTTCTAAACTGATGGAGCTGAAAAAAGAGTTGGAGTCGAAACACCGCATCCGGGTTGTTCCGGTGCAGAAAGATTTGTCCGCACCCGGTGCTGCCCGCGCGCTTTATGAGGAAACCCATG
>JBIIDU010000140.1:0-6337 GCA_044238165.1 Ferruginibacter sp.
CATGCCTCCTCTCAGGAAGCCTCAACGTGGAGGCACAGGTGCCTATTTTAAGTTTCAATCAACTTTCCGCATCCGGATTATCGGGTCCCGTGGCAGTCGTAAGTGCCAACGACGGCTCCAATCGACTTTTCATTGTCCAACAACTTGGAACCGTTCGGATTTATTCAAACGGTTCTCTACTTTCCACGCCATTTCTAAACATGATTGACAGCCTATCCGTCGGAGGAGAACGTGGATTGCTTAGTCTGGTGTTCCACCCGGATTACCGGAACAACCGTTATTTTTTTGTTTATTATACCAACGCTTCCGGCGACATTACGGTGACCCGTTTCCAAACTTCAGCCACTGACCCCAATGTAGCCGATTTGACCACAGGCGTAAGATTGATAAACATTCCCAAACCCTTTTCCAATCATAACGGGGGCACCCTGCTCTTTGGTCCGGACGGAAAACTCTACTTCGGTACAGGTGATGGAGGCTCAGGAGGCGATCCGAACAATTTCGCGCAAAACGGCAACTCCCTGCTCGGAAAACTGATTCGACTTGATGTGGACAATTTCAGCACCCCCCCTTACTATTCAATTCCTGCCGACAATCCATTCGTGACGGATCCTAATGTACGCGATGAGATTTTCGCGCTTGGATTACGCAACCCCTTCCGTTGGAGTTTCGACAGGCAGAATGGGGATTTCTGGATTGCCGATGTGGGACAGAACGCCTGGGAAGAGGTAAATCAGGTGCCCTTTGCCAATGCCTCCGGAATCAATTACGGATGGCGCTGTTACGAGGGTGACAATACTTACAACGCAACAGGTTGCCAAAGCGCATCGGCGTACACCTTCCCTATCTATTCCTATCCGCATAACAACACCACGGGCGGATTCTCCGTTACGGGTGGCTATGTGTACCGGGGCAGCCAGTACCCCGCGATGCAGGGTTTCTACATCTGCTCGGATTACACTTCAGGGAATGCGTTTCTCATAACACCCAATGCCTCGGGCGGTTTCAACAAATACATCCAGGCGGGATTACCCACTTCCATTGTGGGATTTGGCGAATCGGAAGACGGTGAACTTTATGCGGTTTCGGTTTCCGGCAGACTCTACCGCGTGGTTGCCAACTCGGTTACTCCCGTGATATTGCAGCAATTCACCGCATCACACAGCAATGGCAGCACACGCCTTCAATGGATCGCTTCCAATCCCGGTAACCTGAGCCGTTTCGATGTTGAATACAGCCTCGACGGCGTCCGTTTCCAAAATGCAGGTTCGGTAACCGCAGGCAACGGCATCAACTATTTCTTCACGCATAACTTCCCTATTCAGGGAATGGCCTATTACCGTCTGAAAATGAGCGGACTCAACAACCGCATCAGTTATTCATCGGTATTGAATGTACAGGGCGCTATAAATGGCAGCGTCAGGATTTATCCCACAAGACTGAGCACTCCGCAGATCACCCTGCTTTCCGGAGAACCCGTGAAATCGGTCTCGCTGGTTTCCGCCGACGGCAAACGCTTGATGCAGAACACCTACAACAACTTCACCGGCGCTATGCTGGTCAACCTACCCTCGGTTCCCAAAGGCATGTACATTGTGCAGGTCAAGACGGAAAAAGGAATTGTCAATCAGAAAATCGTGGTGGAATAACCAAGCTTTTTGGGTGTTAGTCGTTAAATGTTAAAAGGTAAATTTTTGAGTGATCTTTCGCTTGAAATAATACGAAAGTGCCTTTACTTTTAGCTTGTCAGGCGCAGGTCTCTCGACCTGTGCCGCAGCGTTACTGTTTTTTCACGCAAAGACCGCGAAGGAGTGCACACAAAGACCGCGGAGAATTTATATCGATTGGATACCTTTTCAGGCGCAGGTCTCCCTTGTCAGGCGCAGGTCTCTCGACCTGTGCCGCAGCGTTACTGTTTTTTCACGCAAAGACCACGAAGGAGTGCACACAAAGACCGCGGAGAATTTATATCGATTGGATACCTTTTCAGGCGCAGGTCTCTCGATCTGTGCCTCAGCGTTACTGTTTTTTCACGCAAAGACTGCGAAGGAGTGCACGCAAAGACTACGAAGAATTTATACCGATTGCCAAGATTTTAAAATCAGAAAATAAATTCTAACTTCCTGAAGTTAGAGAGATTGGATATCTGTAGTGGCTCCAATTTTATTGGCGCCAAACAGGGAGCACATCGGCATGATACGTGAAAATTTTTGGGCTGAATGATAAATCCCTTTCGTATCAAATGTGAAATGTTGAATTGCGAATCGGATCTGTGCACTATTTATCACGCAACAGTTGCCATTTATGATTTAACACTTTATACTTTCCCTTTTCTATTTCAGCCAACCACAGTTCGATTCGCTCAATAAATTACAATCCGTTTCATCGAAACCTCCTCGCGGTTGCTTTGCAGACGCAGATACGCGATGCCTCCCGATACGCGGCTGACAGGAATCGAGAGCAAAGACTGATCCATCCTTTCTACGGAATAAATACGTCTTCCCGCGGCGTCAAACAAGACGGCAGACCGTATCTTCTTCCGCCCGGCTGAAACCTGCAACATCCCATTGCCCTTTACCGGCTGCGGTGAAATACGTATCGACTCATCAAATGATTTGCTTCCACCGCTTCCGTTGGAAGGGGTGCCCGGATTGCCGGGATTTATCAGCAGGGGTGTACACCCGAATGCATCGGTGGTGCAGGTGCGTTGATAACTGATTCCCGTAGTTCCGGAAAGCAACAGGTCGAAACCGGCACCACTCAGGCAGTCGGCTTTTAGATAATAGTTCAGGAATGGCAACAACAGAGAGCTCACCTTTCTGTAGACCGTCGGGGTGGCCAACGGCGTGGTGTTGCAGCCCGATGAAAGCTGACCGAAGGCACATAGACCGGCATTGTCGGAAAACTGGCAATGCAGGGCATCCGTGAGGCTGACATAGGTTTTGCATCCATAGGGCACATTGTCATACATACGCAACTGGTTCGAATCGGGCACAATGCAATCGCGGCTGCCTGCAAAAATGAGGCTCGGGCGCTGAACACCCGTTGCGGCCTGCTTGGCGCTCGGGTTTGTTTCCGCAGCAGCGAAATTGAAAAGCGCGAAAATGGCACTGCTCTGGCTTAGCGAAAGGAAACTCGCCCCGCCGCCCATACTATGACCGCCTACTGCAGCTTTTTTGATCAATCTGCCAAAAAGAAAAGAGGACGACGAATCGCTGAGTGAAGTAACCCGTGTTGCCAGAAATGCCAGGTCGGCCCCGAAATCGCCGTGGCTCGGGGCAATGCTGCCCTCCGTTTCGGGGAACACCGCCACAAAACCGTTGGATGCAAGGCTGTCGGCCAGCCACTTGTAGGAGCTTACCTGAATCACAAACCCGTGTCCGAATATTACAACCGGAAAAGAGCTGCTGCCCGTTACCAGGGGTACTCCCGTTCCAGCCGCAGCAGCAGGATAATACAATTGAACCGGAACCGGACGATTGCCCCTTGACGGATCGGTGAAAGTGGCGGAACGCTGACCCACCGCATAATACTGGGCATGGGTGTGGAATATGCAGAGGGTCGAAAAGAGCCCAAGAAATAGTTTTTTCATCGCAAAAATTTTGGTTATCGGAAAGCGGCAGCGTAAATATAAAGAAAGGCATCAGTGCAGGAAAGGATATTCCACCGGCAATAAACTAAAAACTGAGGGACGCCCGCATGGTCATAAAAAAGTTAAATTGCCGGTATCATGATTCAGGAAGCTGAGAATTACCCGGGACTGACAGACCCTGAAGTTGAAAAAAGCCGTCATCTCCACGGCAGCAACAGCATGACTGCTGAAGAACGCGGTGTGCTTGCCGGTGTGCTGCGCGATGTGATTACCGAGCCCATGTTCCTCCTTCTACTGGCTGCCTGCATCATCTACTTTCTGGCAGGGCAGATCCGTGAAGGAATCATCATGCTGGTAAGCCTGTTCATCGTGGCGGGCATTTCGCTCTTTCAGGAATTCCGCAGCCGCAACGCGGTGCGTGCGCTCAATAAGCTTTCGGCAGCCAAAGCCACAGTGATGCGCAATGGCATCAAAATGAAAATTGCCGTTGAGCAGCTGGTTACAGGCGATCTGCTGCTGCTGGAAGAAGGAGAACTGATTAGCGCCGACGGCAGTGTTTTGTCCGCCAACGATTTCTCCGTCAATGAGTCCATACTCACCGGTGAAGCCTTCAGCGTATATAAATCAGCATCCGAAAATTCAACCGTCTATAAAGGCACCCTTATCTCCTCCGGCAGCGCAGCGGTGCGGGTTACGGCAGTGGGTGAGAAATCGGAACTTGGAAAAATCGGTCGATCCCTGCAATCGGTAACTGTGGTAAAAACACCATTGCAGGTACAGATACGCGCATTTGTACGCAATATGGTATGGATAGGCGCCATCGCCTTTCTGCTGGTGGTAGCATTCAATTACTATCGTTCGGGCGATTTGATCAGTGCGTTTTTACAGGGTCTTACCATGGCCATGAGCCTGCTGCCCGAAGAGATACCGGTGGCCTTCAGCACCTTCCAGGCACTGGGCGCTTTCCGGCTGCTCCAAAACCAGATTATTGTGAAACAGCCGCAGCAGGTGGAAACCCTTGGAGCCGCTACCGTCATCTGTTGCGATAAAACAGGCACTCTCACCGAAAACAATATGCGCGTGGCTTTTATGTACGATGCCGCCACCCGCCTTTGCCATGATGCCCGGGAAACAAAAGCACTTCCACCGGATATCGTCGCTTTCGCCATGTGGGCCAGTGAAACCCAACCCTTCGACCCCATGGAGCAGGCCATTCATGAGTTGTATGCCGCCACTGCCCCTAAAGATGAACGAAAGGATTACAGGCAAGTGCACGAATATCCCATTGGTGGCAGACCCCCGATGATGACGCATATTTTCAGCAACCCAGAGGGACAATACCTGATTGCCGCAAAAGGCGCAGCAGAAGCAATACTGAATCAATCGGAATTAGCTGCTACCGATAAGGAGCGCATCCTTGCAGAGGCCATCCGTCTTGCTTCCGAAGGATACCGGGTGCTGGGTGTGGGCCGCGGGCTTCACAAAGGAACGGAATGGCCGGCACAGCAACAGCAATTCCGATTTGAGTTTCTTGGCCTGCTGGCTTTTTACGATCCCCCCAAAGCACATATCCGCGAAACCTTACAAACTTTCAGCCGCGCGGGTATTGAAGTGAAAATGATTACGGGCGATTACGCGCAAACGGCTGCTGCCATTGCGGCCCAGGTGGGGCTCGAAGGCAACGGCAAAATCATCACGGGACCTGAAATCATGGAACTGACGCCCGCTGAATTGCAGCAGAAGGTCGGTGGCATTGCCCTATACGCACGGATGTTCCCCGAAGCAAAACTTAAGGTCATTGAAGCATTGCGCAGCAACGGAGAAGTGGTGGCCATGACCGGCGATGGCGTGAATGATGGGCCTGCCCTCAAAGCCGCGCATATCGGCATCGCCATGGGAAAGCGGGGAAGTGAAGTGGCTAAGGCAGCCGCCTCGCTGATTCTTACCGATGACAACCTATCGCATATGACCGAGGCTGTGGCACTGGGCCGGAAAATTTACGACAACCTCAAAAAAGCCATCCGCTACATTGTTTCCATCCATATTCCCATCATCCTGATCGTAACACTCCCGCTGTTGCTGGGATGGAGTTTTTCGGCCATCTTTTCGCCCGTACACGTGATTTTTCTGGAGCTGATCATGGGGCCCACCTGCTCCATCATCTATGAGAACGAACCCATGGAACCGGGCACCATGAACCGCCCGCCCCGGCGCATCGGCCAGACATTTCTTTCGTTCCGGCAACTGATGCTGAGCATGGTGCAAGGACTCATCATTACAGCCGGTTGCCTGGGCATCGGATATCATTATCTGCAACAGCAGGCGGTACCTGAAGTGGTTCGGACAGTGATTTTCATCACCCTGTTGTTCAGCAATGTATGGCTCACCCTTGTCAACCGGTCGTTCGTGTATTCGATACTGCAGACCTTGCGATACCGCAATCCGCTGGTGCCGCTGATCATCGGCATTACCCTGTCGCTGATTGCAGCAACACTCTTTGTTCCCTTTGTGCGCGCTCTTTTTCTGCTTTCGCCGCTGACAATAAAAATGATCGGAACCTGCCTCCTCGTTGCAATGGCTTCCACGCTTTGGATGGAAGTTTGGAAGATGGTTCAGAGGAAACAGACCAGATGATAAATGATGAATGCTACATGTTGAATTTTGAATGAATTCGAATCAGGTTTAACGTTGCATTAAAACGGTCAACGGAATTTAGGCATTGACAACTTTGAACATTGAACGTTG
>JBIIDU010000141.1:0-6228 GCA_044238165.1 Ferruginibacter sp.
AGAGATCAAGTAAGGGGCTTATTAAAGCAGTCCTATTCCCTGCAATGTTTCATCGGCTTTCAGCAAATGGGTATGGATGCCTGCCTTGACCGCCGGGCCGATATTGACAGGAGAATCGTCGATGAATAGTGTTTCTTCTCCGCGGATACCCAGCATTTCCAGCACTTTGGTGTAGGTACTTTCATAGGGTTTGCGCATTCCGATCCGGTGTGAATAGAGCGCTTTTTCAAAAAAAAGGTCAAGCGACTCCATACCCGTTTGTTCCCTGAATTTTTTCTCGAAAGCCTTTTGGTGGATGCTGTTGGTATTGCTCAGCAGAAAAAGCCGGTATCTTTTTCGTAGAACGATAAGATAATCAATCGATTGCATCCTGAAATCGAGCAAAATAGCGTTCCAGGCTTCTTCCGCCTGCCCGAGGGTGGTGCCGGGTGCGCAGCGCTGCTGCATTTGAATCAGAAACTCATCGTCGGCCAGTTTGCCGGTTTCCAGTTGCTCAAACAACTGCGTGGCGGTTTCCTGCGAATAATATTGTGTAAACTGCTGTGCACCAAGGGTTTCGAAGGCGCTGGCCGTGCGGTGATAATCCACATCTATCAACACACCGCCCAGGTCGAGCAGTAGATTCTTAATTCCGGAATATTTCATTAATTATTCGTCTGGTAGAAGCAGCAAATGTAAAGTGCCGCGGCCGGTTGCCCTTGCCCTAAAATTTTTTTTCATAAGTCAAATTAATTCCCTTATTTTTACCTCACTTCTCAATATTCCGTAGAAATCCGCCCAATTCCTTGAATTCCCCTTTCTGATATTCTGGCGGATTACTTCTTTTCTCCTATTGACAATTTTTCGGCTTCGTATTCGTTAAAGCCGGACCCCATATCTCCTCCGATATCCATTTGTAATGACCACATTATTAATGGTTAATATTTTTTATGCGAAGTGTCCTCTCATTCCTGAAAAGTGCAGCCCTTATTGCCCTGATTGTATTTTCTTCAAGCCGCCCCGTATCGGGTCAGCTCCCCGGCACGCTCAATTTTTTTGCCGTGCAAACAGGGTATGTTGCTCCCATGGGAACAGCGTTTGCCGACAATGGACGCACGCTGTTCGTGTGGGACAAGGCCGGTAAAATTTATGCTTCCCGTTGGAACGGCACCACTTATATACGGCAGTCCAATGTGGTACTTGATTTGTCCGAGGAAGTGGGCAACTGGCGCGATTTCGGATTGCTGAGCGTCTGCCTCGATCCGGATTTTGATGTGAACGGCCTGATTTATCTGTACTATGTGGTGGACCGCCATCACTTGTTGAATTTCGGCACCGCACAATATAATGCTGCCACGAATACTTATTTCAATGCAACCATAGGAAGAATCACCCGATACCGGACAGTCAATACTTCCGGAGTTTACAGCACAGATCTCAGCAGCCGCTTTATTCTGCTGGGCGAAACCAAAAAAACCGGGATTCCTCTTCTTCATGAATCACACATGGGAGGCACTCTGGTGTTCGGTACCGACAAAACACTGATGCTTACCACCGGTGATGCGGCTTCCTATAACCTTACCGATGCCGGAAACCAGAGTCAAACCTATTATGTACAGGCGATTGCCGATACCATCATGCGGTCTCAGGAAAATGTGGGGGCGTTCCGTTCGCAGATGCTTAATTCTTTCAATGGAAAGGTTTTGCGCATTGATCCGGTAACGGGTGACGGCATCTCCTCCAATCCTTTCTATGACGCGGCGAATCCGCGCTCACCGCAATCGAGGGTATGGGCCATGGGTTTCCGTAATCCAATAAGGATGACACTTCAGCCTAACTCGGGCAGCACTAATCCGGCAGATGCCAACCCGGGCATCCTGTATGTGGCGGATGTGGGTTGGACTTCCTGGGAAGAAGTTTCCCTCCTGAATACGGGAGGGTTGAATTGCGGATGGCCGCTTTTCGAGGGACAAACTGTATTGTCTTCGTATTTCAATACGGGGACCGTGAATCCTGACGACGGGCTCCTGTTCCGGAACCGTTGTGTTCAACCGACTTCTTTCAGTCTGGATCCGGTGGTGGCCAACAGGCGCTTCACGCACCACCGTCCAGCCATCGACTGGCGACATGGTTCAGCCAATTCGAGGGTACCCTGGTTTAGCGGTGGTGCAGCTGGCGGAACAGCAAGTTCCCCTACGATTGGCACGGCCGGATCACCCACTACAGGAATCCCCTTTGCCGGAAACTGTGCCAGTGGAGTATGTTTTTATACCTCTCCTGCCCTGGGTGTGAAATATCAAAACACGCTTTTCTTTGGTGATTATGGCACCAATTTCATCAAGAATGCCCGGGTGAACAGCAGCCAGCCCTGGTTCAACAGCATCGACACGTTTGCGCCCACCAATTTTGCCAAGGGCCTGATTGATATCAAGCAGAATCCATTGGATGGATCGATCTTTTATGTGAACATCAACACCGGTCAGATTATGCGGATTGGCAACACCAATCAGCCTCCGGTTGCCAACATATCGGCCACGCCCACTTCCGGCCTTTCGCCGCTGACGGTCAATTTCAGTTCGGCGGGCACTCTCGATCCGGAAGGGAATACCCTCAGCTATTTGTGGAATTTTGGCGACGGAACGACATCAACCGAAGCCAATCCGGTGAAAGTATATACGGTATCGGGCATCCAAAACTTCACAGCCACACTTACTGTCACCGATTCCCTGCAGATGACGGCTTCCAAAAGCCTGACCATCTCCCTCAACAACACTAACCCCGTGGTGGCAATCACCAACCCGGTGAACAACTCCACGTATTCCATCCTGAGTGAGACGCAACTTACCCTTGCGGCAAACGTAACGGATGCCGAAACCACAGCCGGACTGCAGTATGCCTGGCAGATCGCCCTGCGGCACAACAACCATGAGCACCGCGAACCCGAAATCAATACCCCTAATCCTACGGTGACGATTTCTCCCGTAGGCTGCGACGGCGAAACCTATTATTATCATATCGAACTTACCGTAACCGATAATGGAGGGCTCACAGCCACCGATTCCATCGATATTTATCCGGACTGCAACACGCCGGGCCTCGCGGTGTCGAATGTAACGGCCACACCATTATCAGGAGCCGTTCAGCTGAACTGGGCCAATCCTGCCTCCTATTTTGATGAAGTGATGGTGGCGGCGCGTCCTGCCAGCGGATTCCTGTCGAACCCAAGCGGTACGAATTATACGGCCGACAGCAGTTTTATCGGAAACGGCTCAACTTTCGAGCAGGGTAAGATCGTGTACCGGGGATCGGGCCAGCGAACCACAATATTGAACCTCACCCCGGGACTACGCTATTTCTTCCGGGTATTCACCCGAATCGGCAACAGTTGGACGGGCGGAGTGGAAACTTCGGCCACGCCGATTACCGCACAAAACATACTTGACAATGTCGGCCTCAGCAGTTCTGCCCGGATCGCTTATGGAATTAGAAAACTCAGCAGCGCCTATGTCGGTAATGCCATCAATGTGCGCCGCAGTAGCGACAATGCCACAACCGATATCGGTTTTACGGCAAGCGGAGACCTTGACCAGGCGGCCCTTCTGTCTTTCGTTGGCTCGGGCAACGGCTTTGTCAACCGGTGGTACGACCAAAGCGGAAACGGATTTCACGCATCGCAGAGTACGGCGGCCAACCAGCCGCTCATTGTGAGTGCAGGCGTATTGGTGACCAACAATACCAGGCCGGCGATTTCCTTCAGTGGAGCCGCCAACAACAATCTTTCAGCGCAGGTATCTCCTTCTGCCTATCCGGTTTCGTTGAATCTTGTTGCCAATACCCGTGGCCTTGCGTCCAATGGTGCTTTTGTGAAATATGGAGGAGCCAATGATGGAATCGGGGTGGGTATTGGAAATCCGGGAGGAAGTTTTGATGCCTCCGGCACAGCATTGATTCTTCGGAAAGAAGGATCTGCCTGGTGCGCCTCAAATCCGACAGCATCGTATCCTTCTGTACCTTTCGTTTCCACCACGGTCCAGCCTTCCGGAACCGGCAATGTCATCTCATTACTCAATGGCAACAGTGTTCCTGTTACCAATGCCTCCGCCACACCTGTGGCCATAACGGCTTCGGACGATATCACCGAGCTGCCTGGCGTGCTTACCGCGCAGGGTGAAAACGGAACTGCGGAAAGCGCATCGAAGGCCATTGACAATCTGACCAGCACAAAATGGCTGGATTTCGCCGCTGCCAATCCTACGACAAGGGCTTCCTGGCTGCAGTGGCGGTTGACCGGAGGTGCCGCCGTAGTTTCATCTTATACCCTTACCTCGGCCAGTGATGCGCCGGAAAGAGATCCGAAAAACTGGACCCTCCTCGGATCGAACGACGGGGGGGCTACCTGGACAACACTCGACACCCGAACCAATGAAACATTCGCAACGCGGGGTTTAAAGAAAAGTTACCTCATAAGCAACCTGCTTCCATTCAGTACATACCGGTTGAACATCACTTCGGTCAACACACCGGGTACAGCCAATGCGGTACAGCTTGCCGAGTTCGAGTTACAGACTTCCACCGGATTGTTCATCGGCGGTTATACATCGACCAATGCGCGCTTTGCACAGGTAAGGGAGTCGGAACTCATCATCCTTGGATCCGAACTCAGCACAGCCAGCCGGAATGCCCTGGAAACCAACCAGATTGCTTATTACGGTTTGACGAATCCTGTAACCGGAGTTACGGTATCACCTTCATCCGCTTCCGTAACGCTTGGCGCTACGCAGCAACTGACGGCAACGGTGGCACCGGCCAACGCCACCAATCAAAACGTTACCTGGAGCAGTTCGAATACTTCCGTTGCAACGGTGAGCGCATCCGGTCTTGTGACCGCAGTAAGTGTCGGCACAGCGACCATTACGGTAACAACAGCCGACGAGGCGAGAACGGCAACTTGTACCATAACAGTGACTCCCATAGTCGTCACGGGAATCAGCGTAAGCCCCACAATCGCCTCTTTGCTGGTGGGCGCTACGCAACAGGTTTCGGCCACTATCACACCATCAAACGCAACCAATCAGAATATTACCTGGAGCAGCAGCAATACCGCAGTTGCAACGGTAAGTGCCACAGGGCTGATAACCGGTGTGGGTGTAGGTTCGGCTACCGTCACCGCAACTACGGTGGATGGAGGTATTACAGCTACCGTTCCGGTAAGTGTTAACCTGGTTTCCGTAACCGGAGTGAATTTGAGTCCGGTTTCCGCCACGATGAATGTAGGCGATTCAATTTCGCTGATTTCATCCATCACGCCGCCGGATGCAACAAATATGAACCGTATCTGGAGCAGCAGCAATCCTTCGGTAGCTACGGTAACCCGGGTAACACCAGCGGTAGTATCCGGTGATTCAGACCGCCTTTATTGCGGACGGCCCTATCGCATTGTGGTATTGGGTTCATCTACCGCATTCGGTGTGGGTGCCGATCCTATTGAGAATTCGTGGGTCAACAAATATTCCGCGTATATCAAGCGGAAAAGTGCCGCATGCGAGGTGTACAACCTGGGGCTTTCCGGTCTGACTACCTATCAAAATCTTTGTCCTGACGGATTTGTTCCACCGCCCGGCAGGCCCAGTCCAATATCCGATTATAATATTTCCGAGGCATTGCGTTTGGCGGCCGATGCCATCATCGTGAACATGCCAAGCAATGATGCCTCCAATAATTATACATTGGAAGAACAGAAAGCCAATTTCGAGCGAGTCGCATCCATTGCCCGTGACAACAACATTGCACTTTGGGTCGCCACTACCCAGCCCAGGACCGATCTGAATGCCGAACAGCGTGACAGTTTGATTGCCATGCGCGATTGGTTGAATACCCGTTTTGGGTCGAAGGCTATCGACTTTTGGACCTTGCTGGCAAATCCGGATGGCACTATTGTTACGGATTATAACGCAGACGATATTCACTTGAACAATGCAGGGCACGATACCCTCTACCGTCGTGTGCTTCGCGAAAACATACTGGATTCGCTCTGTAACGGGCTGCCACCGGTCATTGATACAGGTCGGGTGAGGGCTCTTTCGCCGGGCACGACAACTATTACCGTCACCACGGCCGATGGCTCAAGAACAGCTACATCAGTCATTACGGTTAATCCGATCCTGGTAACCGGTGTGAGCGTATCACCAACTACGGCTTCAATCCTAATAGGCGGCACACAGCAATTAGCTGCCACGATTGCTCCTGCAA
>JBIIDU010000014.1:0-20848 GCA_044238165.1 Ferruginibacter sp.
TTCACAAATCAGTTTTTATTTGCCCTTAATCAGAAAAACGGATATGCCGCAAAAATAAGATTTATATCTACCGGGTTGTACGTTCTGTTTATATTATTTGGGCTCAATCTTGAGCAAAAGCGGGAGACACAAATTGCCCCATACCTTTTCTTCAGCCTTCGCCGCTCCTTATGTTTTGCCGTGTCAGGAGCGATCATTACTTTTGGTCCTATTCCGATTTGGATGACTGATTCGGCCTGCGGTTCTTTCCAATTGCCGAAAAAAACCTTATTCTCATCACTGAAAAATACCTTTCATGCCTGCACAAAACCTTGTATCGCTTCTTGGCGAAAAAGCCGACTACCTGCTGAACCACCGCTCAACCACCATCGACAAAGCCAGCCTGCACCTTCCGGGCCCCGACTTTATTGACCGCGTATTCCTGCAAAGCGACAGAAGCCCCCTGGTACTGGGCAGCCTGGCACAACTCTATAACACCGGCCGTCTGGCCAATACCGGCTATTTGTCCATTCTGCCCGTAGACCAGGGCATCGAACACAGCGCCGGCGCCTCCTTCGCCAAGAACCCCATTTACTTCGACCCCGAAAACATCGTGCGCCTTGCCATCGAGGGAGGCTGCAACGCCGTGGCTTCCACGTTCGGTGGACTGGGCATGCTGTCGCGTAAATACGCACATAAAATTCCGTTCATCGTCAAAATCAACCACAACGAATTCCTTACCTACCCCAATAAGTTCGACCAGATCATGTTCGCCTCCATCAAGGCCAGCCGCAACATGGGTGCGGTTGCCGTAGGTGCCACTATCTATTTCGGCAGCGACGAATCGGGGCGCCAGATCCAGGAAGTGAGCAGAGCTTTTGAAATTGCGCACGAAATGGGCATGGCCACCATCCTCTGGTGCTACCTGCGCAATCCCGCCTTCAAAAAAGACGGAATCGACTACCACGTGTCGGCCGACCTTTCCGGACAGGCCAACCACCTGGGTGTTACCATCGAGGCCGATATCATCAAACAAAAACTTCCCGAAAACAACGGCGGTTACAAGGCGCTGAATACCAAAGAATCGGCGTACGGAAAAAATGATCCGCTGATCTATACCTCCCTTACTTCCGACCATCCAATCGACCTTTGCCGCTACCAGGTAGCCAACTGCTATATGGGAAGGGCCGGACTCATCAATAGTGGTGGCGCATCATCCGGAGCCGGCGACCTTGCCGAAGCCGTAACCACCGCCGTCATCAACAAACGCGCCGGAGGCATGGGGCTGATATCGGGCCGCAAAGCCTTCCAGCGCCCGATGAATGAAGGTGTCGGTATCCTCAACGCCATCCAGGACGTTTACCTCGACAAAGACATCACCGTAGCCTGATGCGCCATCCGGAAAAACCGCTCAGGGAAAACCAACAGCCCTGAACTCCTCGCGTGTATAGGAACCCGGTGTTGCATGTTCGCCGCGTTTGAAGCGGAAATGTACCACCCGTATGCCCGGGCAGGAGGTAAGGTTGTAGGTGGCTTCGGCCATATAGGCATCGGCTCCGGTAGATCCCAGCTCCTGCGTCAGATGCTTTTCCTGGTCAATGCGTACAAACAAGGTATCGCCCGAAACGGCCATCCTGCTCAGTCTGATTTGGGGATAGCGACCGTTCATCAGGGCAATCAAACCGTCCACCGATACCGAATCCTTTCCTATGGGCCAGGCCTTGTGCAACACTACGCCCGACAAACCCGCTTCCGGAACTGCCTCCCAGAAATTGACAGTGGTGTTCACCGAAGCAATACTATCGACCTGAACCCGCACGATGGATGGCCCTTCCTCTTTCCGGTTGCGGCAGGATAGCAACATCAAGAAAATGAATGCAAAAGCGGAAAAAGTAAACAGCCTGCCCATTGCTGCGTATGTTAGGGTTTGATGTAGCAGCAAAAATAGGATTTGGGAATTCGCTTTATATGAGCGGGGTCATAGAAGGGGATGAGATTAGAAGCAGAGCATTCGTTTTGTTGTGATAGATGTGTGTGGGTATAAAACAGGATTGTATCAGCTTAGTATTTGAGTCTTCGTCATTTATTTGTTTCAACTTAAGATGATAAAATCTTTTACTGCAACAAGTTTTATTGCGTGGTATATAAGTGTCTGAAATACAAAAAATTACGTCTCTAGAATTTTGACAAATTCACCAATAATCCTCATCCCGGGCGCATTTTCTTTTGTAATAACAATACTTGGGCATGAACTGTCATAGGAATTAGGACGCAATACAATTGAGTCGTGTTCCCAGGTTTCATCTTTTATAGACTTTTCACTTGAATAGGTCTTGATAGTAAAGGCGGAGTTGAAATCCGGATCTTGAACGTCTCTATTTTCAATTAATACAATTTTTCCATTTCGACTACCGCCTGTGTATGGCTTGAATATACATATAGAGCCATTGGGAATTACTCGATTCATTGACTCACCAATAATTCTACAGGCAAAGTAATTTTTGTTTGAACTATTTGCGGGACCTTCTATGAGTGTGTAATTTTTTTCAGATTGCAATTCACTAAAAGAACCAGCTGCTGCATAGAAGTCATAGAGAGGAATTGGATTTTTGAGGCCGCCCTCATCACAATTTGCTTGTTGTGCTTGGCTTTTTCCTTCAACGTTTCTTAGTTGTGAATTCTTGCCATTAGTTTTCTCTTGCAAATACTTGTATAAATGAGGGACTACCGGATCAGCCATTTTAAATCGTATTTTCACAATCGAAAGCTGGTTGCCGCTATCATTAGAAATTGTTGTTTGCTCTACTCCATTGGGCTCTGGAAAAACTTCGCCGACATAATAGTATTCTAACCCTTCGTCATTATTTTTTTTAATAAAGAAAGGAAGACGGATTGAACCATTAGCTCCTAAAATAGATTGGACATCATTGCTACTTAATGTTCTATTTGATTTCGACATCCAATCAAACTCTTTATTATTTACAAATTCATCCTCGTATTTTGTTGATTGAGAAATATGCTCTTCTTTGTGATAATTGACAAAAATTGGGCAATGTTCATTCGTTGGGCTGACTAAATAGCCGCCAACATTTTGAGCCACCGGATTTTCTGAAACATTTAATATTCTAAAAACATCTTTACGCGAATATTTTTTGTATAAAACAAAGCCATTACGCCATTTCTCAAAATCGTATAATCTATCAAATTCATAAATCGAATAGGTCGTAGAATCAAGAAGAAATGATTTGAAAGTAGTATTGTTTAAGTGGGGCGAAAAAGATTTAGAAAAAGCAATTTCGCCATCTAACAAGTCAATAATCTCTAGATTGTAGATCTTTTTTACGGAAAGCAATTTGCCGGCCTTCTTTTCTCTGATAAATTCGAAATTCAAGTTCGCAAGGCTTGATTTAATTGTTTCATCAGATGGAGTATAGCTGTACTTTTTAAAAACTATACCCTTCAATTCGTTTACGGAAAGTCTATTCGATTCGATAAGTAGTTTTAGGATAAGGCTTTCTTCAACACGCTTAGCATTGTTTATTTCGGTAGAAAAAAGCTCGAGAAGCTTTATTTGTTCTTGAGTTAACGAAGGAAAAGCGTTTTCCTCAACACGAATTATGAAATTGTAAAAAGACTTAGAATAAGCAACATATAAGAACGGGTCGCGCGAGCCATGCTCAATAAAGTCCATCATCATAGGGTATCGGCCTAATTTAAACTGCAAGAGATTAAAATCTTTTTTTAACTCTGAGAATTTCTGCATGTTAGCAGAATCAATAGACTCAAATATTCTTTCCCTCGTAATTACATCAAAATTTATCGTTGATGCTCCTGGAATCATTCTGCTGCCTTCTGTTATCAACTTTCGTAAAGAATCTTTATTATAGGATGTATCACCATACAAAGCAATCGGAATTAAGTAGTTGTTATCATAATTTCCGATGAAGTCAATAACTGTTAAGTAGTTTTTACCGTCAGCTTTTCTCAATCCCCTTCCTAACTGTTGGATAAAAATAATCGCTGATTCGGTTGGTCGAATCATGATGATTTGATTGATTCTGGGTATGTCGATTCCTTCGTTGAAAATATCGACCGTGAATATGTAATCAATTTTCTCCTTCAAATTATCAGTCTCAAGCATTTCAATTGCATTGGCTCTTTCTTCCTCAGTATTTTCGCCGGTCAGTGCAACAGTTTTCAGGCCTTTAGAATTGAATAATTCAGACAATTCAGTTGCCTCTTTCTTTCTTGAGCAGAATATTAATCCCCGCGTTATTCCATTATCACTTCCATAAAATCTGGATTTTTCAATGATGCGCTCCACGCGCTCATTAGCCACCAAATACCTGAAATCTGACTTAGTATCAACTTGGATATTATCAACAGATAAATCAGCAAGGCCATAGTAATGAAATGTACTCAACATGTCCTCTTCCATTGCTTTGCTTAGCCGAATTTCATAAGCGATGTTATAATCAAAAAGCTTGAAAATATCATTGCCATCCGTCCTCTCAGGTGTTGCAGTCATTCCCAATAGAAACTTGGGTTCAAAATACTCAAGTACGCGCAGGTATGAATCTGCGCCTGAACGATGCGTTTCGTCAATAACTATATAATCAAATTGGTGCTTGGAGAAGTTTTTTAAGTGGAGTGGTTTCGAAATTGTTTGAATCGTTGAAAACACAAAATCGCATTCTAAATCTCTTTCATTCCCTGAATACAACCCCATGGTTTTGTCCCTTCCAAAAACATTCCGAAACGTATTTAATGATTCCTTAGCAATGGTTAATCGATGAACAATGAATAATAGCTTTTTTGGATTGAAGGCCTTGGCGTCAAAAGCAGATAAATAGGTTTTTCCAGTGCCGGTCGCCGAAATAATGAGCGCTTTGTTCTTTCCTTCAGCTCTCAGTTTTTGCAGATTTTCCAATGCCTCCATTTGCATTGAATTTGGGCTGATCAGCGGTTGTAGTTCGACCTGATTTTCATGATTATGAATTGTATGCAGCAGGAATTGCTTCTGATATATTTCATCGTATTTTGAAATAAATTCGAGTGTGACCGGAGTTCCATTTTCAAAATCTGAATAAAATCCACCAAGCACTTTTTCAACAATTCCACTTTCATCGAGGGCAGATACTTTGATATTCCATTCTTTATTTGTTGATAGAGCCTGATCTGTCAAATTGCTGCTACCAATGATTAAGTTATAGTGCTCTTTACATTTAAAGATGTATCCCTTAGTGTGAGTATTTCCGGTTGTCGAAATTCGCAGTTCTATATTTTTTAACTGCAGTAGTCTTCTGAGCGCTTCGGGCTGTGTAAAGTTTAGATACTGAGAGACAAGTATTTTACCTTTAACCCCTCTATCTTCGAGACTTTTAAGCGTATTTATTATTGCCGCAACTCCGCCTGTTGTTACGAATGCAACAGAAATGAAGAATTGATTGCAATTTTCAAGTTCTTGTAAAATACTAGAAAGCACCTTCTTAGGTGGATGCTTTTGATTCACGAGTAACTCTGGTTGATAGTCTTGGTTAGATAAAATTGATTTATCTATATAGCCAGTTTGTAAACTCTTATTAAAGCTTTGGATTAGACCATCCATTCGAAACTAGTTTATTTACTATGGGAATATCCGCGGCCGCCCAATCGAGAGTAGTGAGCTCCTCAATTTTTAACCACTTATGATCTATGTGTTCATGAAGTACAAGCATTTGCGTATCAACTTCACAAATAAAACTGTGCATCGTTAGCTCAAAATCTGGATATTGATGAGTAACGGTGAAAAAGAATGATTTGACCTTTGCTGAAAGATTCAACTCCTCTAATAGCTCACGATGTAAAGCCTCTTCTTTACTTTCTCCTTCTTCTATTTTCCCTCCAGGAAATTCATACTTTTCTGAAATGTAATAAAGCTTGTTTTTCGGTCTTTGAACACAAAGTACCCAGTCTTTCCAAAAAATCACACCGGCGACAACTTCAATTTGTTTCATTAATAGCTTTTTCTATTTTACTTGTAAATAACAACTTCGGGCTTTGCTTGTATGGGCGTTTGAAAACTAAATTTTACTCCTAGTACCAAAGCCCAAAATTGTTCAAATAGTTATTTTGGTTCCGCTGATACCCCCCTGCCCACACTTTCTTCCCCCACCATCAATCCAGCGCGCCGCTCAAAAAATCAAGGAAGGGTTTCATGGCCGCGAAGGTGGCGCCGAGTTCCTGTAAATCAGCCGCACCGGTCATTTCCACATCGGTATAAGGGTGCGATACGGTGAAGCCCCGCATTTTCAGGAACGCAATTGCGGGGTTCTGCTCCTCGTAGCCCTTGGGTGCGCGTACCAGCGGCTGTGTACCCTCAACCCCTTCGGGAAAGCGGCGGAGAAAAGCAGGCCTGCGTACGATTTTTTTCCAGCGGTCAAATTCATAGTCAATCTCCTGGCGGATCTTCTGCAAATCTTCCGGCGCCGGCATGTAGTAACCTCCGGCAGCGAACGATGCGCCGGGTTCAAGGTGCAGGTAATAGCCCGGTCGCTCGCCCTTTCTGCCTTCGGCATTGATGGCCGCGGCAAAATGTGATTTGTAGGGCGCCTTGTTCTTGCTGAACCGAACATCGCGGTTGATGCGGAACAGGCAATCCTTGGCGCGAAGATGCCCGATGGAAGGATCGGTGCGCGAGAGGATTCCGATAAGCGCATCAATCAGATTTACGAAATCGGCTTTCGCCGTATCATAAGCCATCCGGTGGGCGTCAAACCAGGCTTTATTGTTGTTGGCGCGGAGATTCTTTAAAAACTGAAGGGTGGATTTCTGGAGCATGGTATTCGGTTTGTCCGGGGAAGGCGGGGCCGCAATCATTTCACATGCGACCAGCTTTCGCCGCTCTTGATGCGGTAGATGGACATTTCGCTCACGCCGAATTTCCGGGCAATCTGCCGGATGGTGGATTTCCGGTTCGGACTGTCGAGCAAGGTCTTGATGGATTTCACCTGCGGAAGCCGGAGCTTCAGTCCCACGGTTTTGTTGGCCTGCTGTTTTTTGAACGCGATCTTGCCGGGACTCTTCTGGTTGTGGCTGCTCATCTGCTCCAGCGTTACCCATTGCAGGTTCGAAGCCTTGTTGTCGGACTTGCGGTGGTTGCGGTGGATCACATATTTTGCCCGTACCGATTTGCCGGAACAAAAATTCCGGGCCACTTCCCGGTGGATGTATAATGTGAGGTTTCCCTCAGGCACATGCAGGTTGATGGTGTTGTATCCCGAAGTGACAGAGCCCGAAAGCAACTTCCCGTCTTCTTCCACTGCCAGCGAATAGCTCGCGATGCGGCCTATGTTTGACACCGCATATTTTTTACTGAGCAGCTTATGGCCACTGAAAAGGATTTGTTTCCATTTCTCGCCGGCAGCTTTTTTAATCATGGCGTTGGTTTTGGTAAAAGAAAGTGATCGGGAAGCAGGGCCCTTCAGAAAGGGACAGCGCTATAAATATATATTCTTTTCACTTTTCGGGCAATAATTTCAAAAAATCTTCCTCGGAAATTATTTTGATGCTGCCGATTTTTTTGGCCTTTTCCAGTTTGCTTCCCGCATCAGCTCCCACTACCAGATAATTCAGCTTGCTGCTCACTCCTCCAAGCACCGAGCCCCCGTTGCTTTCCACCAAGGCCTCGGCATCGCTGCGCTTCAGTTTTTCCAGCGAGCCGGTAAACAGGAAGCTTTGTCCCTTCAAACCCCCGGAAGCCTCGCCGGGAGCGGATTTCTTTTCGTTGCGCAGTGAAATGCCCAGTTTTTCCAGCGTCTGCAACAGGGTAACATTCCCGGAGTCGCGAAAAAACCGGTAGATGCTGTCGGCCACTTTCACCCCTACGTCGGGCAACTGCTGCAGTTGTTCGATGCTGTAATCCGCATATTCAGGCAAATACGTCACCGCATTGGCCAGGATTTTGGCCGTGGTTTCGCCCACATACCGGATTCCCAGCGCATATACCAGCCGGTGAAGCGGTTTTGTTTTCGATTCTTCAATGGCCAGCCGCAGTTTTTCGGCCGACTTAAGACCGAAACCATCCATTTTTTTAATCTGCTCAAAATCAAGCCGGTAGATTCCCGGAATGTCCTTCAGCAATCCTTCCTCATAAAACCTGCGTACGTTCGCCTCGCCCAGGCCGTTAATGTCCATCGCATCCTTGCTTACAAAGTGGATGATTTTTTCAATCACCTGCGCTTCACAGCCGATATGGGTGCAGCGCCAGACAGCCTCATCGGCACTTTTGAAAAGACGGTGCCCGCAAACCGGACAGGAGGCCGGAAACACAATTTCCTTTTCATGCCCGGTGCGCAGTTCGGGGAATGATTTCACAATCTGCGGAATCACATCGCCGCTGCGTTCAATCAGCAGGGTATCGCCCAAGCGTAGGTCTTTTTCACGTATATAATCCTCATTGTGCACCGATATGCTTGAAACCGTAACCCCGCCCACCTGCACCGGAGCAATTTTGGCCACCGGAGTCACCGCACCGGTGCGCCCCACCTGGAATTCCACCTGCATCAGTTTGCTGGTACCCTGCCGGGCCTTGAACTTATAGGCAATGGCCCAGCGCGGATGGTGGCTCGTCATGCCCAGTTTTTCCTGCAGCACCAGGTCGTTCACTTTCACCACCATGCCGTCGATCTCGTAAGGCAATGCATCGCGTTGTTCCTCGAAGTTGCGCACATGGTCAATGATGCCGGAAATGCCGGAAATGACCTTCATCTCCTGTTTCGGGCTGCGGAAACCCAGCTCCCATAGCATTTCGAGCATGGCGCTGTGGGTTTGCGGCGGAGTGCCCTGCGCATGCCCCTTGACCGGATTGAGGTAGCTCACATGGTACAGAAAGGCTTCAAGATTGCGCCTGCCCACTTCGGCCGGATCCTTGATACGCAGGCTTCCGGCCGCGGCATTGCGCGGATTGGCAAAAGGCGGCAACCCTTCCTCGGCCAGTTGCCGGTTGTACAAACTGAAATTGTTTTTATTCATGAGTATTTCGCCGCGGATTTCAATTTGCCCGATGCCATAGCGGCTGAAAGCGGCGCTCAGCGGCACCGACCGGATGCGGCGGGTGTTGATCGTGATGTCGTCGCCGGTAACGCCGTCGCCCCGTGTGGCGGCCCGCACCAGCAAATCGTTTTCGTACAGCAACGAAATGCTGGCCCCGTCGAATTTGGGCTCGATGCAATATTCAATGCCCGTAAGCCGCGAAAGCTCCCGGGCCTTCCGGTCCCAGTCGTTCAGGTCTTCGGCATTGTAACTGTTTTCAAGCGAAAGCATCGGAACCAGGTGCGGGACTTTGGGAAAACTGTTCACCAGCCCGGGTGCCACGCGCTGGGTAGGCGAATCGGGTGTGATGCTTTCCGGATGCTCCTGTTCGCACTTCTGCAAGAGTTGGAACAGCCGGTCAAATTCCGCATCGCTGATAAGCGGATCGTTCAGCACATAATACCGGTGTTCGTGGAAACGGAGGATGTCGCGCAGCTGCCCGAGGTGGGCGGGTGTAAGGGCAGGCGAATGACTCAGCCATTCAGCGGTATGCTGCTGCCAGTGCCGGGATGCTTCGGAATCGTACATGGTGAGGGGATATGACCAAAGGTAAAAATTGCCGGCCACTGTTCCGGTGATTTCTGTTCCGCGTTCCACATCTTTGGAGCATGGCCAAATTGCCGTAGGTTTGTTGCCTAAATGAAAAGCGCTATGATGAAAAAACTATTGATTGCGGTGGTATTGTCCGCCGGAATGTTGCGGGCCTCTGCCGATGAAGGCATGTGGCTGCCCATGCTGCTGGGCCAGCAGGTGTACAACGATATGGTGAAAAAAGGACTCAAACTCACCAAGGAACAACTGTATTCCATCAACAAATCGTCGCTCAAAGACGCCATCATCATTTTTGGCGGCGGCTGCACGGGTGAAATCGTGAGCAGCCAGGGGCTGATTTTCACCAACCACCACTGCGGTTACGATGCCATCGCCACCGCGAGCAGCGTCGAGCACAATTACCTGCGCGACGGATTTTATGCGATGAGCAAGGACGAGGAAATTTCCACCACGCTTACCGTGCAGTTTCTCGACCGCATTGTGGATGTGACTGCGGAAGTGGAAGCCGGCGTCAAAGGACTGGCCTGGGCCGACCGCATCAAGAAAATGCCGGACGTCTACAAGTCCATCACCGACAAGGTGCTCGACAAGGAGAACGGCCTCAGCGGGCGCGTCTATTCCATGTTCAAGGGCAACCAGTATATCATGTACGTGTACAAAACCTACCGCGACATCCGCCTGGTAGGCACGCCTCCCGAAAGCGTGGGCAAGTTCGGCGGTGATACCGACAACTGGGAATGGCCCCGCCACACGGGCGATTTCTCGGTGTTCCGCGTGTATTCCGCGGCCGACGGCAAGCCTACCGATTACAACAAGAACAATGTGCCGCTGAAGCCGAAGCATTTTCTGCCGGTGAGCATTAAGGGTATCAAGGATGGCGACTATGCCATGATTTACGGCTATCCCGGCAGCACCAACCGGTACGAAACCAGTTACGGCGTGAAACTGAAGAACGATATTGAAAACCCTTCGCTGGTGTCGCTGCGCGATATGCGTTTGAAATATATGCACGAACAGATGGTGAAGGACCCCGCAGTCAAACTCAAGCTCGCCAGCAACTACGCCTCGGTGGCCAACTACTGGAAGTTTTTTGACGGGGAAACCAAGCAGCTTAAAAAGTTCAGAACCTATGAGGAGAAGCAGGCTTTCGAGCAGAAGTTCGCGGCCTGGGCCAAGGGCAAGCCCGAATATGAGAACCTGCTCAGCGAGTACGATAAGAATTATGCCGCCTGGACGCCTTACAGCAAGCACCGTCAGTACATCAACGAAGGCATTCTGGGCTCTCCGCTCACCGCCTATGCCGCCTCGCTGGCCAAGCTCGAAAACGATATGGTGAAGCCGGGCTCCACCTCGGCCGATGTGAAGAAATCGATGGATGCCGCTTCGGCCGCCCGCAAAGCCTATCTGGAAGATGCCGACCGGGCCAGCGACGAGAAGATCATCGCCGCCACTGCCATGAAGTTTTATCAGGATGTCGACAAGAGCCAGCACCCGATCGGCTTCTACGAGAACCTACGCAACACCTACGGCAGCCTCGACGACGAAGCCACTTACCGCAAGTGGGCCGCCAACCTCATGAACAACACGCTCATTCTTGACGATATCCGCTGGAACGCCTTTGCCGCAGCCCCCGACGCCACCGTGCTGCAGGGCGATCCGGCATTTGCCTATGCCTCGGCGTTCACCAAGAATTACAATACCAAATATGCTCCGCTCTATACCGCTTTTGTGAGTAAGAACGGGGAGCTGGGCAGAAGCTATATGAAGGGCATTATGGAAATGAATCCTGCTGCCGCTTCAAAAATGTACCCCGATGCCAACTTCAGCATGCGTGTCAGCTACGGCAATGTGAAGAGCTACAAGCCCCGCGATGCCGTGGCCTACGACCATGTTTGCACCGGCAAGGGCATCCTGGAAAAATATGTGGCGGGCGATTATGAGTTCGACCTTCCTGCAAAACAGGTGGAACTGATGAAGCAGCGCGATTTCGGACCTTATATCGACAAGGCTAAAAATGATCTGGTAGTGACTTTCATCACCACCAACGACATCACCGGTGGCAACAGTGGCAGCCCGGTGATCGACGGCAGCGGCAACCTCATCGGCCTTGCCTTCGACGGTAACTATGAGGCGCTGAGCCACAAGATCGCGTTCGACAAGGACCTCAACCGCACCATTTGCGTGGATGTGCGTTATGTGTTGTGGTGCATCGACAAGCTCGGTGGCGCCGGCAACCTGATCCGTGAGTTGAAACTGGTGACGAAATAACCAATATAAAGGAGCATATAAAAAGGGACGACAACCATCGTCCCTTTTTTGTTTTGTGGTGTGCGCCGGCGGCTACATGTTTCTTCTGTACTGCCCGCCCACTTCATAAAGCGCATGGGTAATCTGCCCCAGCGAACAATACTTCACGGTTTCCATCAGCGCCTCGAACAAGTTGCCGTTGTTGATGGCGGTTTCCTGCAACTGTTTCAGCATGGCGGCGCTGCGTTCGCAGTTGCGATCGTGAAAAGCAGCCAGATTCCTGATCTGCATTTCCTTTTCTTCGTTGGTGCTGCGGATCACTTCCGAGGGCTGAATGGTAGGACTGCCGTTTTTGTTCAGAAACGTGTTGACCCCCACAATCGGGTATTCGCCGGTATGCTTGAGGGTTTCATAATGAAGACTCTCTTCCTGGATCTTGTTGCGCTGGTACATACGCTCCATGGCGCCCAGCACGCCACCGCGCTCGTTGATGCGCTGGAACTCCTTCGTCACCGCTTCTTCAACGAGGTCGGTAAGCTCCTCGATCAGGAAGGAGCCCTGGTTGGGGTTCTCGTTCTTGGCCGTACCCAGTTCGCGGTTGATGATAAGTTGGATGGCCATGGCTCTTCGCACACTTTCTTCGGTAGGCGTGGTGATGGCCTCATCGTAAGCGTTGGTATGAAGCGAATTGCAATTGTCATAAATGGCATACAATGCCTGAAGCGTGGTGCGGATGTCGTTGAAGTCTATTTCCTGCGCATGCAAACTTCTTCCGCTGGTTTGTATGTGATATTTCAATTTCTGGCTGCGGTCATTTCCTTTGTATTTGTATTTCATAGCCTTGGCCCAGATGCGCCGGGCCACGCGGCCGATCACACTATACTCGGGATCCATGCCGTTGCTGAAGAAAAAAGAAAGATTCGGTGCGAACGAATCGATGTGCATGCCCCGGCTGAGGTAATACTCCACATAGGTGAAGCCATTCGACAGCGTGAAGGCCAGTTGCGTGATGGGATTGGCGCCCGCTTCGGCAATATGGTATCCGCTGATGCTGACGCTGTAAAAGTTCTGCACCTGATGGTCAATGAAATATTGCTGCACATCGCCCATCAGCTTCAGCGCGAATTCGGTGGAGAAGATGCAAGTGTTCTGTGCCTGGTCTTCCTTCAGGATGTCGGCCTGCACGGTACCTCTTACCGAAGAAAGCGCTCGGGCTTTGATGGACCGGTACACTTCCGCCTGCAGCACATCGGCCCCGCTCAGTCCGAGCAGTCGTAATCCCAGGCCGTTGTTGCCCTCGGGCAAAGCGCCGCTCATCTGCCCCTTGAGGGGTTCCACATTGTTTCCGTCGGTGCCCAGGTAGCGGGGCAGGGGACCGAACTTCGACTCGATCAGCCGGTTGACTTCTTCGCGCAGATTATTTTCAAGAATGTATTTCTCGCATTGCTGGTCGATGGCGGCATTCATGAAAAAAGCCAGCAGGATCGGGGCGGGACCGTTGATGGTCATAGATACCGAGGTCTTGGGATCGCAGAGGTCGAAGCCGCTATAAAGTTTTTTGGCGTCGTCGACCGTAGCAATGCTCACCCCGCTGTTGCCTACTTTACCGAAAATGTCAGGGCGGTAGGCCGGATCTTCCCCGTACAGGGTGACGCTGTCAAAAGCTGTCGAAAGGCGGATAGCCGGTTGCCCGAAACTGACGTAATGGAACCGGCGGTTGGTGCGCTCCGGCCCACCCTCACCCGCAAACATCCTTGTAGGATCTTCACCTTCGCGCTTGAGCGGAAATACACCGGCCGTGTAGGGAAATTCGCCGGGCACATTTTCCTGCAGTTGCCATTTCAGGATATCGCCCCAGTCCTTATAAGCCGGCAACACGATTTTGCGTATGGTCGTACCTGAGAGGCTCTTCGCGGTCAGGGGCTGCCTGATCACTTTGTCGCGTACCCGAAATTCAAAATGGTCTTTCTGATATTGCGCGAGCCGTGCCGGCCATTTTTCCGTGAGCTCCAGACAATGCGCATCCAACTGCTTTCTCAGCTCCCCGGATTTTTTGTTGATTTCCTTTGCCGCATCGGGCACCAATCGGGCGGCGCCGTCGAGCTGATACAGCCTGCTGGCGATTTCGGCCTGCTCCAGCACCCACCGGTTATAATGGTCGATGGCTTCGGCAATTTCGGCCAGATAGCGCCCGCGCTTGGCAGGTATGATGGTGCGCTCGGGCCGGGCAGCAGGAGCAAATCCGGGAGCGGTTCCAAAACTAATTCCGCATTTTTCATGTACAACCGACATCAGTTTTTCAAACAGACGGTTACAGCCCTCGTCGTTGAAAGTGGCGGCGATGGTACCGATGATGGGCAACTCCTCATCTCCGGCGTTGAAAAGTCCATGGTTGCGTTTGTATTGTTTGCGGATATCGTGCAGGGCGTCGAGCGCGCCGGCTTTGTCGAATTTGTTAAGGCATACCACATCGGCATAGTCGAGCATGTTGATTTTCTCCAGCTGCGAAGCCGCCCCGTATTCGGGGGTCATCACATACATACTCACATCGGCATAGTCGAGTATGCTAGCATCGCTTTGTCCCACGCCCGCACTTTCCAGGATGATCAGGTCGTAACCGGCCTGCTTGCAGATGTCGATTGCTTCCTGCACATACTTGCTGAGGGCTTTCTCGCTTTCGCGGGTGGCAAGGCTGCGCATATAGGCACGGGGCGAAGAGATGGCGTTCATGCGGATACGGTCGCCCAGCAGCGCACCACCGGTTTTCTTTTTGCTGGGGTCCACCGAAACCACGGCAATGGTCTTGTCGGTGTAGGTATGCAGAAAGCGGCGTACGATTTCGTCGGTCACGCTGCTTTTTCCGGCGCCCCCTGTTCCGGTGATGCCCAGTACCGGTGTCTGCTTTTCTTTTTTTTCGTTGATTTGTGGCGGAAGTCCGTTTTCGGCATTGGTAATCTGCCGGGCTATTTTGCGGATGTCGTAGGACTCTTTCAGTTTCAACGGGCGCGCATATTCGCCGTTGCCGTTGAGGGAAAAATCGCAGGAGCCCACCACATCCTCGATCATACCTTCGAGCCCCATCTTGCGCCCGTCGTCGGGGCTGTAGATGCGGGTGATGCCGTAAGCGTGCAGCTCCTCGATTTCCGAGGGCAGGATGGTGCCGCCACCGCCGCCGAATATTTTGATGTGGCCGCAGCCGTTCTCATCCAGCAGGTCCTTCATGTACTTGAAGAACTCGATATGCCCGCCCTGGTAACTGGTGATGGCGATGCCGTGGGCATCTTCCTCGATGGCGCACTCCACGATTTCGGCCACACTCCGGTTGTGCCCGAGGTGGATGATTTCAGCGCCCTTGCTTTGCATGATGCGGCGCATGACATTGATGGCGGCATCGTGTCCGTCGAACAGCGAAGCGGCCGTCACAATACGTACCTTGTTTTTCAGCGTGAAGCCCATAGCTATTTTTTTTGACCGATGGCCGGTTACCCGTTGCCCCTGGCGGATCATTGTGGGTTGGGAATGAAGCGGGACAAACCCCGCCGGCGGCCTGGCGTGAATCGTTGCCGCAAAATTACATTGTAATAGCCGAAAACGCTTTGCCTGAATCAGCGCATGCGGTAAGTCAGGGCCGCGAAATCGTCGACCGAAAGCGCTTCAGCCCGTTTGTCGAAAAGCGGATCCTGCAATACGGCCGGATCAAACAGCCCCTTTACGGCATTGCGCAGCATTTTGCGCCGCTGGTTGAAGGCTGTTTTCACCAGGAGGATGAAAGCGGCCTCGCTTCTGACAGACAATACATCGGTGCGTCGCCGCAGTCTTATGACGCCACTCTCCACTTTGGGTGGCGGCGTGAAGCAAGCGGAACCCACGTCAAAGAGGTATTCCACCCGGTAAAATGCCTGCACCAGCACACTCAGCACACCATAAACCCGGCTCCCTTCGCGGCTGGCCACGCGCAAGGCCACTTCTTTCTGGAACATGCCCACCACAACCGGAACCTGGTCCCGCCAATCGAGCACAGTGAATAAAATCTGAGTGGAAATATTGTAGGGGAAGTTGCCCACCAGATGGAAGGGCCCTGAAAAAGGCGGAGCAATTTGCAGAAAATCGGCCCGGATCAGTTTTTCTTTTATGGCAGGTAAATGCTGTTCGAGCCAGCGGGCCTTGTCTTCGTCCAGCTCCACCGCTTTGAAGGCAACCGCATCAAGCTGCAACAGATGTCGGGTAAGGGCACCTCCGCCGGGGCCCACTTCCAGCAACTGCGAAAACCGGTCTTCACAGATGGCGTCCACAATACGACGCACCACCGCTTCGTCGGTGAGAAAATGCTGGCCCAGGGATTTTTTGTATTGGTGCATATGCCGGTTGCAGGGATAAATGTACGCATAAGCCCCTCAAAGAATGTGGCATCCTTCACGGGCAATGTTGTACTTTTACCGCCTAAATTTTTTTCGGGTATGCAACATGAGAACAAGCCTGTGGTGGGTATCACCTGCGGCGACATCAACGGTATCGGGCTGGAGCTGATCATCAAAACGATGGCCGACAACCGGATTCTGGAATACTGCACGCCGGTGATATTTGCCAACAACAAAGTGCTGAATTTCTACCGCAAGGGCATACCCGACAGCAATTTCAACTTCACCACCCTCAAGGACCTGGGGCGGGTCTACCACAAACAGGTCAATCTGCACAACTGCTGGGAGGAAGAAGTGGCGGTAACGCCCGGTGTGCTCAACGAAATCGGAGGCAATTACGCTGTAATCAGCCTGATGAAAGCCGGGCAGGCGCTCAAGGAAGGCAAGATTGACGCGCTGGTGACCGCACCGCTGCATAAGAAAAACACCCGCACCGCCGAATTCAGCTTTACCGGACATACACCCTACTTCAAAAACCTCTACAGCGCTCAGGATGTGCTGATGCTGATGGTGGCGGAGAATATGCGCGTGGGCCTGCTGACCGAACACGTGCCCCTGAGCGAAGTGGCCAAATCGGTCACACGCGAAAACATTCTCAGCAAACTGCAGCTGATGAACAATTCGCTGAAAAAGGACTTTGGGATCGATAAGCCGCGGATTGCGGTACTCGGACTCAATCCGCATGCCGGCGACGAAGGGCTGGTGGGCAAAGAAGAGGAAAGCATCATCAAACCGGCAGTGAAAGAGGCCAAGCAAAAGGATGTGTTCTGTTTCGGGCCCTATTCGCCCGATGCCTTCTTTGCACGGGGGCAGCATGAACGCTTTGACGGGGTGTTGGCCATGTACCACGACCAGGGTCTTATTCCGTTCAAATCGCTGGGTATGGGCGAAGGCATCAATTATACGGCTGGCATACCCGGTATCCGCACCTCCCCCGACCACGGTGTGGCTTTCGATATCGCCGGTAAAAACAAGGCGGAAGAAGCTTCCCTCAAAGCCGCCATATTCCACTGCATCGACATCCTCAACTTCCGCAGGGGCTACCAGGAAAACCGCAGCAGCCCGCTCCGCAAAATGAGCGCATCGGTGATTGGCCGCGCCGCCGACCAGCGGGTGACGGAATTGCCTGAATAAATAACGGAAGGACTCCTCTCAATTCATTTCCGGAACACATCATCGGAAACACCCTGGTTGACGGTGTAGCCCGTGAGGCGGATATCGGCACGACCGGTATTGGAGCGGGGCGTGGTGGTTTGCGGCGTGGTGCCATCATCAAAATCGAACGTGATTCCCTTGGGTAATTTGTAATCCTTTGTATTGAATGTGAAAATGATGTTGTCGGGCAAGCCGTAGCTCCGGTATTTGCCGTAAGTCATTTCCAACTGGTAACTGCCGTTTTCCCTGGTGGTGGTTTTTGCTTTCAGGATCAGGGTATTTTTTTCGTCCACATAAAGTGTCGACAGCACCACATCGGCATTGTCGTCTTTCGGCAACAGTTTCAGCACCCGCACTTTCGTCTGGCCCACCTGGTCATACCCCGCGTCGAGAATGTTGTAATCATTTTCGCTGAGCAGGTGGCTGAGGTTGATGCCTACGGCGCTTTTGGGTATGAAGGAGATGCCTTTTTCATTCTTGATTTTCATGCGGTCGGGGCTCTTATAATAAATCGTGACCGGCGATTCGGGTACCCGCAAAAAGGGCACATTGGTTTTCATGGTGCCGGTGGCGGTGTAATTCTTCACCTGCAGGGCCTGGGTCCGCAGATGGCGCATCAGGTCGTTGACCTCCTGTGCATGGGCGCAATGAAAGGTGAGCAGGAAGAAAAGCCAGAAAAAAGAAAGCATTTGGCGCATGGGCGATGGGATTGTGTTTTTGTCAGGATGGTGCTTTTAGGAAAGGATGTCTTTACGACGGAACACCCAAAGGGTAATTCCGAGCAATACGATGATGTGCCCGAGCAGGATGCCCAGGCTTTTCCGGATGGCCGGCCAGTTTTCAAGGCTTCCTTTCACCGGTTGTCCATCCGCGGTAGTGCCGATATAAAAGAACCCCTTCCAGCCTACCAGATAGGAGGTGAAAAGGAAGGGCTTCACGTTCCGGTCAATCACCGGCACGTTGATATTGGAAACGATGGTGCAGACGATGACGATGCATACCGTGGCGATGATGGGGCCGATGGAATTTTCGGCGTATACCGAAAGGAGCAGCGACAGGGCCGCAATAACGGTGAGGGCCACCAGTGCATAACCGAAAGCGGCAAAGTAACGCCAGAGGATATCGTCTGCAGTTATCTGCAGGATTTCGGAGACATCTCCTTTCACGCGAAAAATGAGCATGTCGCCCGCTCCGAAAATGAACAGACTGAGCAGCAGGGCGGTGAGCGCCATCCAGAGCAGCAGCAGCAGGGTGAACAGGGTGGCGGCGGCGAATTTCACGAGTATGAATTGTACACGGCTCACCGGTTTGGTCATCAGCAGGCGCAGGGTACCCATGTTGGCTTCACCGCTTACCGAGTCGGCGGCGATGAGGGCCACCAGCACCGGCACCTGCACCAGCAGGGTATTGAGGATGATGTAACACATGAAATACCCGTTGATCGCTTTGCGACGGTCGAGTTCGAAACTGTCTTTCACGCTTTGCAGCATCAGGTCCATATAACTCTGGCCGTCGGCCTTGAAGGCGAACTGGAAGATGAGCACGATGGCTGTGATTGCCGCAAACGCGATATAGGTGCGCGGCCTGCGTGATATCTTATACAGTTCAATTTGCAGCAGCGTGAGCATGTTCGGACGGGGTGGTGAGCGATAAGAAATAATTTTCGAGCGTATGGCTGGTATTCACCGAAAGCAATTCGATCTGTGCTGAAACACAAAAAGCGATCAGGCCGGGAACTTCGGCGCGGTTCATGACCAGCTGCAAGGACGGCTGTTTGTGCAATTGCTGCGACCAGGGCGACTGACGCAAAATTTCCAACGCGGCTTGGGTGTCGGCCACCTCCAGCTTGACCAGTGTTTGCGAAGGATCAAGCAGCCCGGCAACGGTACCTTCCACCATCTTCCTGCCTTTGTGGATGATGATCATACGTGTGGCCAGTTGTTCGATTTCATACAGCAGGTGTGAGGAAATGACAACGGTTTTTCCACGCTCCCGGGCAAGGTGCAGTATCAACTGCCGCATATCGGCAATGCCCTGCGGATCGAGCCCGTTGGTGGGCTCATCGAGTAGGATCAGCGCCGGTTCGTGCACCAGTGCCACGGCAATACCTAAACGCTGCTTCATTCCCTGGCTGTAGGTTTTTACCTTATCGCCCGCTCGGTCGGCCAGACCCACCTGATCCAGCTGGTCCATCAGCAGGCGGCGATCGGCACGGACGCCGCTGAGCCGGGCGAAGATGGAAAGATTATCGTAGGCCGACAGGTATTTATAGAGGTCGGGCTTTTCAATGACGGCGCCCACCTGACGCAAAATCGCATTGCGGTGGGTGGTGAGGGAATGCCCCATCATGCTGATCTGACCGTCGGTGGGGCGTATCAGCGAAAGCAACATACGGATGGTGGTGGATTTGCCTGCACCGTTCTGTCCCAGAAATCCATAGATATCGCCGCGGTTCACCGTGAACGACAGGTTGTTGACAGCAGTATGCTCCCCGAATTTTTTTGTGAGCCCGGTCACTTCAACCAATTTTTCAGGAGGCTGCATAGTAGATGTTTCGTTCATTTCAATTGATGGGCGGACCAGGTGGAAGGTTGTTTGTAAAACGGATGATTGCTTCAATTGTTCAACGCCTTCGAAAGAGATAAGGCCAACTCCCTGTAAATGAGAGCGGTGCATATCGTTTCGCTTTTTGCAGCATAAAATTTTTAATTTTTACTAAAATAAATTTGGCGGAACCGGATATTATGTACACTTTTACAATGCTTCTACGATTTCCAATTCCTCTCTAATTCCGTACCTCCACCTTCTTGTGACGCCCGGCTAAACGCCGTTTCATCTGATTCCTGTTGACAATTACCGCTGATCCGCTTCGGAGCCTCATGTGTTGATACCGGCGCCCCGAATGTAAATCCTAAAACCGCCAGGTAATACGCAACCTTTTAAACCGGATCAATATGAAACAGCAACTTACCCTTATGATGCTCGCCTTCACCCTGCTGGCGACTGCTCACCCCGACCCGGGTAGCCCCACACGGGATTATGACAATTACCATCTGGGGGCCTCCAGAAAGAACATCGTTATAATGCCCGATGCCGCCGGCAAAAGCATCCAGCTTCTTTTTGTAGCCAGCAAAGCCGCAACAGCCACCGTCAAAGTGACCGATTCCCGCGGCAAACTGGTTCTGGTTCAGGAAGTCATGCTGGAACAGGGAAAAAATAAAATCGGCATCAAAAATTTTATGGCCCTTCCGGAAGGTGATTATTCAATAGGGCTGTTTACCGCCAACAAGGCCTACAGCACCGGTTTCGTATTGTGGAAATAGCCGCAACGGACCCGATTCCATTCCGTTCCGGTTAAATACCGTCCATCCGCCCCGATGGATGGTACCTGAATCCCTTTGGCGTAAATGATCAAAAACGCAACA